>NZ_CACVRB010000006.1:0-56450 GCF_902756455.1 Candidatus Avelusimicrobium caledoniensis
CATCGGTTTTGAGTGCTCCCGCACACAAAACCACTTCCCCCGCCGGGGTGGAAGTCAAACAACAAGTGGCTTTACGCTTATTGAATTACTCGTCGTCGTCTTAATTATCGGCATTTTGGCGGCGGTGGCGTTGCCGCAATACCAAAAAGCGGTAGCAAAAGCACACTCAGTGCAAGCACTTACGCTGCTTAAATCATTGGGGCAAGCGGCCGACACGTATCTTTTAGCCAACGGCGAAATGCCTTCTTCCTTTGAGGAACTGCCACTTGAAATAAATAACTGGACGGGAACAACCGCTTGGTATGTATCCGGGAATGATACGATTGATACCCGCTCTAATGGAGAATGGTCTTTGCAACTTCATACAACGGGTTTATATATAGGCCTTATTGACGGACCTTACAAAGGGGCCGGCTTTGCCTATTATACCACCGATAATTACTACCACATGCCGCAACAGCAAATTTTGTGCATGGAACGAAAATCAGGTGGCACGGTCTTTGAGAAAACACAAGGGGACTATTGCAGTAAAATTATGAAAGGCACTTTTTTGGGAAATCACACCAGCGTACACACGTGGACGCTTAACTAATTTTTCACACCGTTTTTGGCGCAAAATTTCGCAAGCGTGCATTTTCCGCACGCAGGTTTACGCGCCGGGCAAATACTGCGCCCGTGTAAAATAAGCGCAATCGCCACCCATCCCCAATACTTATACGGGATAAGTTTTGTCAGGTCTTTTTCCACTTTAACGGGATCGGTTTGTTGGGTAAGCCCCAAGCGAAAGGCAAGCCGTTTGACGTGTGTATCTACCACAATGCCCGCCGGTTTTTTGAAATAATCGCCGAGCATCACGTTCGCCGTCTTACGCGCTACGCCGCGCAAGGTAAGCAAATCATCCATATTTTGCGGCACTTCGCCGCCGTACACGTCACAAATACGTTTGGACATTTCTATTAGGGAAAGCGCCTTGCTATGATAAAACCCCGCCGAGTGGATAATTTTTTCCACGTCTTTAATATCGGCTTTGGCTAAATCATACACGGTAGGATATTTTTTGAATAAATGCGGCGTAATGGTATTGACGCGTGCATCCGTGCACTGGGCCGATAAAATGACCGCACACAACAGCTCCCACGCGCTTTTATGGTGCAAGGGGATCACGTGCTTGGGATATAATTTTTTTAATTCTTTGAGTAGCGGCTCTACGGGCAGTTGTTTTTTAATCACGGTTAACCCCTTTACACACATAGCACGCAAACAAAATAATTAAATTGACTAAAATAATCGCCGCGCCCGACGGGATATTCAGCACAAACGACGCGTACACCCCCACCCACACGCTCGCCACGCCAAAAGCGGCCGCTAACCACAGCACCTGTTTAAACGTGCGCGACACCAGCAACGCGCTAACGGGCGGAATAATAATCAGTGCGGAAATTAAAAATATCCCCACCACCTTAAACGATAGCACCACCGCCACAGACGTAATTAGCACCAGTGCGGTATTAACCGCGTGCGTCGGCACGCCGCGCGTATGGGCAAAGGCCTCATCAAAACACGTAGCCGTGAGCAAGCGGTAAAACGCCAAAATGCTGCCCGCCACTCCGGCTAAAAGTAGTCCGCACAAAACGGTTTCGCCCGACGTAACCGTTAAAATACTGCCGAACAAATAACCCAGCAAATCGGTATTAAACCCGCCCGCAAGCGCAGTTAAAAGTAGCCCGACCGACAGCCCCGCCGCGCTGATAATACCGATAGCGGCGTCGCCGTAAATTTTGAATTTTTGCGTCAGTTTCATAATACCCAAAGACGCCGCCATCACCACCGGAATAGACACATACACCGGGTTTCCGCCCGCTAGCAACGCCACCGCCACCCCTGTCAAACACACATGGCTCATACCGTCGCCGATTAAAGACAAGCGTTTTAATACCAAAAATACACCCAAGAGCGCGCAAGCGGCCGCCACCAAACTGCCGGCCAATAGTCCGCGCCAAACAAAACCGTAACTTAAAAACTCAATCATGGTGGCACTCCTTGCAATCGGCTCCGAGCGGACAATGCCCGTGTGTGTTGTGCAAATGGTCAATGGTGTGTTGGGCAAAGGGACCCAGTTTTTGGGCGACTTTTTCGGAATGGCAAAATTCTTCCTTCGTGCCAAAAAACACAAGCGATTTATCCACATACATAAATTTAGAAATATATTTTCCCACCTCACCGGTGTCGTGGGTGATGAGCAAAATAGTCGTATGGTGTTTGGTATTAAGTTCGCCAAGTAAATCAAAAAACATCTCGCGCGACTGCGCGTCTAACGCGGTAGACGGCTCGTCTAAAATTAAGAGTTGCGGCTTGCTGACAAGCGCGCGCGCCAAGAGCACGCGTTGTTGTTGGCCGATAGATAAATCGTTAAACAAACGCCCGGCGTATTTACGCGTGCGGGTTTGTTGCATGGCGTCATATACTTCTTTTAATTCGTTGCGGCCGACGCTTGCACCGCGACCCGGGAGGCCCATGAGCACCACTTCTTCGGCGCAAATGGGAAACCGCGTCTGCGCCACCGGGCTTTTTTGGGCCAAATAACCAATTTTATTCCACCCGGTAAATTTTTCTAGCGGCGTGCCAAACAGGTTAATTTCGCCCTTACCTTTTTGCAACCCGAGCAAGACTTTTAGCAAGGTAGTTTTCCCGCCGCCGTTAGGCCCGATGAGTCCAATATAATCGCCCGCTTCCACGGTAAAAGATATATTTTCCAACACCGGCAAGCGTGTATAAGCAAACGTCAAATTTTTCGCGCTGATTACTTCTGACATGTAAGCCCCTCTTGTAAACTAGCTAAATTACGGCGCATAAAATCTTCGTACGTAACCGTGCGGTTAAAATCATCTTTGGATACGTCTTCTATCGTGTATAAAGGTAAAATTCGCGCACCCGTTTCGGCGGCGACCGTTTGGGCTAAGCGCGGCGAAACGGCCTGCTCGGTAAACAGTGTTTTTACGTGAGCCGCGCGGATGTGTTTGACCAGTTCGCTGAGTTTGCGCGCGGAATGCTCCCCGTCGTGCGACGTGCCCGCCAAGGCCGTAAGCGATAAATGATACCTCTTCGCGAGTGCCCCAAACGCCAAATGCCCCACGTGCACCACTTCGCGGCTTTCGCACGAAGATAACCCGCGGGCGTAGTCCATATCCAACACCGCCACGTTTTGTTCAAACTGTTTTAAATTTTTCTCGTAAACGGGCGCGTTTTGCGGGTCCATTTCGCTAAGTGTTTTCTCAAGCGCGCGCGCCATATCCACGGCCGCGCTGAAATTCATCCATACGTGCGGATCATCCGACGGCGGTAAACCGTCCGCCAACGCCACCACGCGCGTATCTTTTCCCACCGCGCCCAGTACGTCCTTGACCCACGGCTCTAACTTATCAGACACATACACAAACACGCGCGCGTTGTGTACGGCAATTAAACTACCCGGCGAGGGCTCAAAGCTGTGCGGCTCGGCTCCCGGCGGTAAAAGCATTTGCACGGGAAGTAGCCCGCCGCCGATTTCGCGCGCCAAAATATACGGCACATAGCCCGACGTGACAAGTACCGGTTTTTGCGCGCTTGGCACTTTGCGGGCGTGCTTAAACCAACACAAGCCGACTATCAACAATACAATAAAAATTAAAAAGAAAACGGTTTTTTTCATACTCTATATATTATACGATTTCACACGACTTTACGCGTCAAGCCCGCCCCGGAAATTTACTATAATGAAAAATATGAGTTACTTTTTAGCATTTTGTTTAGCCCTGTGTTGGGGCACGGCTTTTTTGGCCTCCAAAAATATGGTGGACGCACTGCCGCCGTGGTGGAGTACGTTTTTTAGGGTACTGGCGGGGCTTGTGTTTTTAGGCATTTATTATGCGTTGCAACGCAAAAACCTGAAATGTCCGGCGCGCGAGTTATGGCGTCCGTGGACGATCGGGCTACTACTGATTTTACTGCCGTTTGCCGCGCTCTCGTGGGGGCTTCAATACACCGCCCCTACCGTAGCGGGTATTTTTAACGGAACGGTACCGATATGGAGTTTTATTGCCGGGGCTATTTTGTTAAAAGGGGTGGACCGCTTTACGTGGCGGCGCGCCAGCGGCGTGCTACTGGGGTTGATCGGTTTACTTGTTATTATGTGGCCCAAAATTCAAACGGCCCTAAACGGTCCAAGTAATAAAATGGCCCTTCTGGGGTATATGGCGTTATTAGGCATGGCACTCAGTTACGGTTTGGGCAACGTACTGACTAAAAAAATTATGGTGGACAGTAACGCCGTCTCTTTAGAAGCCAATACCTTTCATCAATATTTATTCGCGGCGGTCGCGCTGGGAATAGTTGCGTTTATTTTAGAGCCGGTACCGCCCGTGAGTGCGTTTACGGGCAAAGTAATTGTGTCTATTATTTGTGCGGGTGTTTTTTCGTCGGCGGTAGCGTTTCTGCTGATGGTAGCCCTTATCCAACGCTGGGGAGCAACGCGGATGTCCAGCGTAACCTATTTCTCCCCAATAATTGCCATGTTTACCGATGTTTTGTTTCGCCACCGCCCGCCGGTGGGCGCGGAACTTGTCGGTATGGGGCTCATCTTTATCAGCTTGTGGCTGATACAAAAGAAAGTGGACGCAAACTAACCTCCATATTATTTGAACAAAAAAAGTCCAAGCTGCACAACAGGCCCTTACGGGCCTGTTTTTGTTTTATTAAATCACGGCATAATTTTTGCAAGCTGATAAATTTCACTTGACAGATCAAAAAAAAAAACGATAATAAAGTGTCAGTAAAAAAACAACAAAGGAGCAAACAATATGAAAAACACTCAAGCATTTACGCTTATTGAACTATTAGTTGTTGTGTTAATCATCGGCATTTTGGCGGCGGTGGCTCTGCCGCAGTATCAAAAGGCAGTGCTTAAATCACGCGTCACACAGGTCATTCCGCTCATCCGCGCCGTAGCCGATGCCCAACAAGTATATTTTTTAGCTAACGGAACGTATGCCGAAAACGTAGACGAACTGGGGGTAGATTTTACGTGTCCCAACGGTTGGACGTGCTATGTGGGTACTGATTCTTCCGGAGGTAAATTACCCAAAGTGGAAGCGTCTCATAACGATTCCCAAATATCCATAATCTTATATTATGGGAAACCGACCAATTCGGCACTAGCGGAATTGGAAAATAAAATGTACTGTTGGGCTTCAACTTCCGACACAAAAGGAATCAATGTTTGCAAAACTTTCGGGCCGGAATTAGGTTCTACTGCCGCCGGAAAACGCTACCTTATTCAATAAAAAGATCCCGCTTTTCTCGTCATCCCATCAAGTTTTTATACGGGACACAAAAAAGCGGGACTCTATTTTATTGCTTACCAAAGCCGATTATTTCTTGGCTTTTTTCTCGGCGGGTTTTTCTTCGCCCGCGGGTTTCCCGTCGTAGTGATGACCGAGATATTTGACATACAATTTGTCTTCAATCTCAGCCGCCAATTCCGGGTTGTCCTTTAAATACTGGCGCGCGTTGTCGGCCCCTTGCCCGAGTTTTTCATCCCCGTACAAGAACCAACTGCCGCTTTTTTCAATGATTCCGGCTTCCACGCCTTTGTCAATAATGCACGCTTCGCGCGAAATACCTTGACCTAAAATCATCGTAAATTCGGCTTGGCGGTAGGGCGGCGCTACTTTGTTTTTGGTGACTTTGGCGCGCACGCGCGTGCCGATAATTTCGTCGCCTTTTTTCAAGTTTTCAATGCGGCGCACGTCAATACGCACAGACGCATAAAATTTCAAAGCGAGCCCACCGGGTGTTGTTTCCGGGTTACCGAACATCACGCCGATTTTTTGGCGCAACTGGTTAATGAAAATAATGCTCGTTTTGGTTTTGTTGAGTAAACTGGTCAATTTGCGAAGTGCTTGGCTCATCAGGCGCGCTTGCAAGCCGACGTGCGCGTCGCCCATTTCGCCTTCAATTTCCGCTTGCGGCACAAGCGCGGCTACCGAGTCCACCACGATTAAATCAATCGCGCCCGAGCGCACCAATTTTTCCGCAATCTCTAAGGCCTGTTCGCCGGAATCAGGTTGCGACACCAAGAGTTCATCCACATTGACGCCCAAATTTGCGGCGTACACCGGATCTAAGGCGTGTTCGGCGTCAATAAAGGCAACCGTCCCGCCGAGCTTTTGCGTTTGCGCGGCTACGTGCAAGGAAAGCGTCGTTTTACCGCCGGCTTCCGGCCCGTAAATTTCAATTACGCGCCCGCGGGGAAGCCCCCCCACTCCCAGCGCCAAATCTAACGACAGCGCACCGGTGGGGATAGCTTCTACTTTTTGTACCGAGCCGCTGCCTAATTTGCAAATGGCTTCTTTGCCGAAGGCCTTTTCAATTTGGCCCAAGGCGAGGTCTAATGCTTTTTGTTTGTTTGCGTCCATATTGTCCTCCAAAAATTATGCATTTACAGGTTGTTTGCGTTTGACTTTCGCACCCGCAAAAGAAAGCTTGCGGGCATCTTTATCTAAGTCTACAATAATTTTAGTACCCGCGGCATAGTGACTCTTTAAAATGTTTTCGGCAAGCGGGTCTTCCAGTTCGCGTTGTAACGTGCGGAGCAACGGGCGCGCTCCAAATTTCTCGTCAAAGCCGCGTTCTACTAAGAAATCTTTGGCCGCCTGGGTCAGTTCAAGGGTCAGCTGTTTATCGGCCAACTTCCGGCTGACTTCTTTTAGGCCCAAGTCCAAAATCGCGCCGATGTTTTCTTTGTTAAGCGAGTGGAAAACAACGATTTCGTCAATACGGTTGATAAATTCCGGGTTGAACGTCTTTTTCACTTCGTCCATGACGTTTTGGCGCATATCTTGGTACTCGTCTTCCGCACTTTGGCGGGCGGCAAAACCGAGCTGGCTGCCTTTGTTGGTAATCTCACGCGCGCCGACGTTGGACGTCATAATAATTACGCAGTTTTTAAAACTGACTTTGTGGCCTAAGTTGTCTGACAACGCTCCCTCATCTAACACTTGTAATAAAATGTTGTAAATATCGGGGTGTGCTTTTTCCAACTCGTCCAATACCACCACGCTATACGGGCGGCGGCGCACGGCTTCGGTCAGCTGGCCGCCCTCTTCATAACCCACATAACCGGGCGGCGCGCCGATGAGGCGCGAAACGGCAAATTTTTCCATATACTCAGACATATCCAACCGGATCATTGCATCTTCATCGCCAAACAAGAACATGGCCAGACTTTTGGCGAGTTCGGTCTTTCCCACGCCTGTGGGCCCCAAGAACAGAAATCCGCCGATCGGACGGTTGGGATTGCCCAGCCCGGTGCGGTTGCGGCGAATCGCTTGCGACACAACCCGCACCGCATCATCTTGCCCGATGATACGCTCGTGTAAGAGCTCTTCCATGTGTAAAATCTTTTCCGTTTCGCTTTGCGTCATGCGCGTAACGGGAATGCCCGTCCATTTAGACGCCACGAGCGCGATATCTTCTTCCGTCACTTCCGGCACGGTTTTACCGTGTTCTTTTTGCCATTCTTCTTTTAAGTGGTCAATGTAATTTTTAAGACGGTCTTCCGTGTCTTTGGCGGCGGCGGCTTTTTCAAATTCTTTATTAGCTAAGGCCTCGTCTTTTTCCAGTATGGCTTGGTTATATTCAGCTTGTTTTTGTTTGATTTCCGGCGGCAAGATAGAATTTTTAAGCCGCGCGCGGGCTCCGGCCTCGTCAAACAAATCTAAGGCCTTATCGGGCAGAGCGCGGTCGGAAATATAGCGGTCGGAAATAGACGCCGCGGCCATGATAGCACCGTCGGTATATTTGACCTTATGGTGCGTTTCGTATTTGGCGCGCACGCCTTTTAAAATAGCAACCGTTTCATCTACGTCCGGCGGCTCAATAACAACCGGCTGAAAGCGGCGTTCCAAGGCGGTATCGGTTTCCACATATTTGCGGTATTCGTCAAAGGTGGTCGCGCCGATGCACTGCACTTCGCCGCGGGCCAAGGCGGGCTTTAACATATTGGACGCGTCCATGGAACCTTCTGCCGCGCCTGCGCCGATAATAGTGTGCAGCTCGTCAATAAAGATGATAGCGTCTTGCGCGGCGGCCATTTCGTCAATGATATTTTTAAGGCGTTGTTCAAACTCGCCGCGGTATTTGGTACCGGCAATTACCGACGCCATATCTAAGGCAAGCAGACGTTTGCCGGATAACAAATCGGAAATTTCCCCACGGGCAATTTTTTGGGCGAGCCCTTCCACAATAGCCGTCTTACCCACGCCCGGCTCGCCGATAAGCACCGGATTGTTTTTGGTGCGGCGGGCGAGAATTTGCACCACGCGTTCAATTTCTTCTTCACGCCCGATGACAGGGTCCAACTTATGTTGGGCGGCCAACTGCGTGAGATCGCGCGTATATTCGTCCAATGTGGGCGTTTTAGATTTCTTGTTTGTGTTGGTTTTATTCTCTTGCTTAGCAAACGGGGCTAAATTGATTTCTTGTGCGGCGGCGGTATTTTTCTCAGCCAAATCGTCGGCGTTGGCGTTCCCTAAGAAAGTAAGCACGGCCTCGCGGATAGCCGGCAGTGATAGCCCGAGATTTTCCAAAATCTTCCCGGCCATGCCTTCTTCTTCGTGGATGAGCCCCAGCAAAATATGTTCCGTACCGATGTGTTCCGTACCTAAAATTTGTGATTCTTCCACGGAAAATTCCAACACCGCTTTAGCACGCGGTGTGAACGGAATTTCGCCCAAGAGCATAATGGTATCGCCGATACCGACCATTTTTTCAATTTCTTGGCGCACCTTGCGAAACGTAACGCCCAAGCCGGACAAAATTTTGTGCGACACCGTACCGTCAATGGCACTCAGCCCGAGTAAAATATGCTCCGTGCCGACGTAATCGTGGTTTAAGCGTTTGGCTTCTTCCTGTGCGATGAGAATAATTTTTTGTGCATTTTCAGTAAATCGTTTGGCCATAAATACCCCTCAAAAACAAGTACCTTTATTATATAAAAAATAACGGACGACGCGGAATTTGAAAACCAAACGATATTATTATTTCTTCCCAATAACATGCCTTTAACGGTTTATAAAGATGTTACAGAATAACACGAAGTCCCCTTTGCGGAAGATAACATCAAAAGCATACAGAGGTTTTAGGCCTCTTTGCCCGTACGGCGAGTACCCCCGGCAAGGGGGTTGACAAATCAAAAAAAAAAACGATAATAAAGTGTCGGAAAAAATACAAGGAGCAAACAATATGAAAAACACTCAGGCATTTACGCTGATAGAATTATTAGTAGTAGTCCTCATCATCGGTATTTTGGCGGCGGTGGCGCTGCCGCAGTACCAAAAAACAGTGGAAAAAGCCCGCATAGTGGAAGCGGTTACACTGGTACGGGCTATCGCTGACGCACAACAAGTTTATTTTATGACCAACGGAGAATATGCTACGGGATTAGACCAATTAGATATTGAAATACCCGGAAGTCCTTACGCGGACCGCATCAAAACCAAATACTTTATTTATAATGCCGGAAATGCGGGAGCACCGGGGTCCATCGCTATCGCCCAACGGGTACCCTATAATGAGGCATATTTCATTTGGATCCAAAAAAATGAGCCCAATAAAATTATATGTAACCCAGGTCTTTCGCCAACAAACATCCAACGCAAGTTATGCCAGCAATTAAGAGAGACCGGTTCCCTATAACATTTTAGCCCTATCCCCAATTTTGCTATAATACCTATTATGCAAAATGCTTTGGATAGGGCTAAAAAAGTAAAAGCCATTTTAACCGACGTGGACGGAATTTTAACAGACGGAAAAGTTAACTTTTTCCTCAATTCCGCCGGGAAAATAGAAGAATTTAAATCTTTTAACACGCAAGACGGCATCGCCGCCATTTTATGCCGCCAGGCGGGCATTACGTTGGGCATCATCACGGGCCGCCGCCACGAAACTACCGTCCACCGCGCAAGCGCGCTCGGTTATACCTATATTTATCAAGGTTTTTTATCCAAACTCGGCCCGTTAGAGGATATTTTAAAGCGCGAGAATTTAACCCCGGACCAAATTGCCTACATCGGCGACGATATTACCGATTTACCGCTACTTAAAAAAGTCGGCTTTGCGGCCACGGTAGCTAACGCCGTGCCGCAAGTAAAAGAGGCCGCGCACTTCGTAACCACCCGCGTCGGGGGCGACGGATCGTACCGCGAAATTATTGATTTTATTTTGCACGCGCAAGGGAAATTGGACACGCTTATTCAAAACTCCCAAAACGGATGGCAACTGCCCGCAAAACCCCAATTACAAATTATTACTTCCCAAGAAGGACTTGCCTAATATGCCAAAAGGAAAATTTATCGTCTTAGAAGGGCCGGACCGCTGTGGCAAATCCACGCAAGCCAAATTGCTCATCAATTACTTGATTGAACAGGGCAAAGACGTGTTGTTAACCCGCGAGCCGGGCGGCACAGATACCGCCGAGCGCATCCGGCAAATGGTGTTAGAGCCGGGCGTAAACATTACCCCCATGGCCGAGCTATTTTTGTACGAGGCATCCCGCGCCCAACACACGCAAGAGAAAATTTTGCCCGCCTTAGAGGCCGGCAAAACCGTCATTTGCGAACGCTACACCATGTCCACCTGTGCTTATCAAGGGTACGGCCGCGGCATTGATTTAAAAATTATTGATACGCTTAATAAAATCGCCACGCTGGGGCTCACGCCCGATCTAACGCTTGTTTTTTTAATGTCAGACAAGTATTTTACCGAACGCGGCGAATATTTATTTTCCGATCGGTTGGAGCAGGAAGACCTTGCGTTCCGCCAAAAAATGCGTCAGGGATATTTGGATATGATCAAACGCACCCCCAACGCTTATTTGGTAGATGCCGACAAACATATTAACGATATCCAAGTTCAAGTGCGCCAACTGTTAAACAAACACCAAATTTAAGTATGCCGTTAGCTGATATTTTAGGCCAACAAAAAGCCACCGATTATTTAAAAACGCTCGTTAAAAACGGACGCGTACCGGGGGCGTTTTTATTTTACGGCCCGGCGGGCGTAGGCAAGGCCAAAACGGCTTTAGAGTTTGCTAAGGCCTTAAACTGTTTAGACCCGCAAGCCCGCGCTCAAGGCGAGGCCTGCGGCACGTGCGCCAACTGTAAAGCGATCAGCCAACATACACACCCGGACGTCGTATTTGCCGATTTTTTGTATCAGGCCAGGTTGGAAATTAAAAAAGATTTTGAGTCCAATTCTTACGAAGAAGAACTGGAAAAAGAACTCGCCAAGCAACAACACATCAAAATTGACACCATCCGCAACGTTACCGCTAAAGCACAGCAGAAGTCTGTGGGCGGCGGGTATAAAGTCCTTATTATTGATGCGGCCCAAACCATGGAAAAAGGAGCCGCTAACGCGTTACTTAAATTTATTGAAGAACCGCCGCAAAAAACCGTGTGGATTTTGATTACTTCCAAACGTACGGCTATGTTACGCACGATTTTGTCGCGCTGTCAGCCGCTTGCGTTTGCGCCGCTGTCGCAAGAAAATGTGAAAAAAATTTTGCAAGATAACCAACTTGCGACCGAAAACCCCTCTCTATGCGCCCAATATAGTGCGGGCTCTGTTTCCGGCGCGTTAAAAGCCGACGGCGCACTCTCTTTATTGCAAGAAGCCGGGTTAGGTCCGCGCGGTTGCAGCCCGCAAGGTCCGGCCGCGGTGGTAGCCGGTTTACCCCGCACACTTGTAACGGCACGCCAAGAGGCCCAAGCTGTGTTGGACGTGCTTTTGCAAGTACTGCACACGGCATGGACCAACGCCCAAGACGACGAGACCCAACGCCGCTACGCTAAAACCTTACAACAATTTGAAAATTATAAACGCAGTTTAAACCGCAACGTTTCCCCCGCTTTGGTGTTGGAAACGGCACTTTGCAGTTTAGACGGCTTACCTATACCCTTATTTGAAACGGAGAACTAAATGACTAAAAAATTCTATTTAACAACCCCTCTTTATTACGTCAATTCCGTGCCGCACATCGGCCACGCGTACACGACAATAGCGCAAGATATTTTGGCCCGCTACAAACGCCAGCAGGGTTTTGACGTGCATTATTTAACGGGCACGGACGAACACGGTGCCAACATTGAAAAAACCGCCGCCGCCAATAATGTTTCCCCCAAACAATGGGCCGACAGCGTAGCCGCCAAATACAAAGAAATGTGGAAAACATTAAACATTTCGTACGACGATTTTATCCGCACTACCGACCCATACCACGAACACGTCGTGCAAGCTATTTTTGAAAAATTACTCAAAACGGGCGATATTTATTTGGGCTCCTATTCGGGCAAGTATTGCATGTCGTGCGAACAATACTACAACGACAGCGAAATTTTAGAAGGCAATTTATGCCCCGTGCACAAACGCCCCTTAACCGAAGTGCACGAAGAAACATATTTCTTCAAACTCTCGCGCTATGAAAAACCCTTGTTAAAATACTACGAAGAACACCTGGAGTTTTTAAGCCCCAAAACACGCGCCAACGAAATCATCAATTTCGTCAAAGGCGGTCTGCAAGATTTATCCGTTACGCGCACGAAAGTCGCGTGGGGGATCCCGGTGCCCAGCAACCCCAAACACACCATTTACGTGTGGTTTGATGCGCTGATTAACTACATTTCCGGTGCGGGCTTTGGCACGCACATCTGCGACGACAAACAAGAGCACGAAGCACAACTGAAAAAAATCGGCGTAGAGAAATTTGAAGATTTATGGCCGGCCGATTTACACATGGTGGGCAAAGAAATTTTCCGCTTTCATACGGTTATTTGGCCCGCGGTACTCATGGCCTTAAATTTGCCGCTTCCCAAAAAAGTGTTCGCACACGGTTGGTGGACGGTAGAGGGTGAGAAGATGTCCAAATCGCTGGGCAACATTGTAAACCCCGCCGAAGTGGCCGAGAAATACGGCGTGGACCCAGTACGCGCGTTTTTATTTCGCGAAGTACCCTTCGGGCAAGACGGCGATTTTTCCATGGAAAGTTTTAAAAACCGCTATAATTCCGACTTGGCTAACAACATCGGCAACTTGCTTTCGCGCACGCTGAATATGGCGGCTAAAAACATCGGCGATTTGCCGGAAACGATTACCGGCGATTACAAATTACTTGCCAAAGCCGGCGAGGTGGAAAAAATTATTGACGCGGCATATGATGAGCTGGCCTTTGACAAAGTGTTAGAGCAAATTTACGGCTTTGCCAGCGACTTAAATAATCCCGCCGCCACCAAAGAAGTTTTATTGGAGTTAGTGGCGTGCTTGCGTTACGTAGCCAAGTGGCTCACGCCCTTTATGCCGACGATCGGCCCCGAAATGGCGCGCCGCTTACAACCCGGAAAGATTGAAAAATACCCGCCGCTTTTCCCGCGGTTGGAAAAATAAAAATTATTAAAAGCAATGAAACAGGCCACCTAAAAAGTGGTCTGTTTTTTTCTTATTTGATGTCAAGCCCCTCGCAAATTTGCGAGGGGCTTGACAAATCAAAAAAAAAAACGATAATAAAGGGACGAAAAAAATACATGAGGAGATTATTATGCAAAGAAATATAAACGTAGGTCAGGCTATGCCTGACAATGCCTCGCAAGAGGCATGTAACCTTATGTTAGTCAGAGCCTGCCCCGGAAGGTTTCTGTCCGGGGGTTCACCTGACCTAGTAACTACAAAATCGGCCCAACCCCGTCAGGCAAAGCCTGACCTACATGGATTGCAACAGGGCGGCTTTACGCTTATTGAACTTTTGGTAGTTGTTCTCATTATCGGCATATTGGCGGCGGTCGCGCTCCCGCAATATCAAAAAGCGGTAGAGAAAAGCCGCGGCACACAAGCACTTACGCTACTTAAATCGTTGGGTCAAGCACAAGAGGCCTATTATTTAGCTAACGGACAATACGCCACTACATTTGAAGAATTAGCGATTGATTTACCCGCCGGGTGGACACCGACCGACAATCAATCTGGCTCTTACTCCGATACACATACAAACCAACAATGGAATATTTATATCGTAACGATTCCAGATCTAAAGGGGAGCATCTGGCTAGGGCGAAAAACCGGCCCGTACGCGGGTGTAGGACTGGGTTACCGCCCGATGAATATTTCTTCACAAGAAGAAAAAGACAAGGGCATTATTTGCTCCGAAATTGTCCGTTTGCATACCGATCCGGGAATGTATTGCGAGAAAATCTTACGTGGTACTCTATACAAAACAAGTGCATACAGATTCTATACACTGCCTTAACTCAAATCAATCAAGTGCCAGTTTTTCTGGTACAGCTCTTGCAGTTTTCGTCTAAAAAGCGCGTGCTCGGGCTTAATTAAGCCCGGGTCTTGCGATAAAAGTTCGTCGCGGTCTTGTATGGCTTGATATAAAATATCGCGGTCCTTAAAAATATCCCCCGCCTTAAATTCAAGCTCGCCCGATTGGCGCGTACCTAAAATTTCGCCCGGGCCGCGCAGTTGCATATCGCGCTCACCGATTTTGAATCCGTCGCGCGTGGCGCAAATAATATCCACCCGTTCTTTGGCTACGCTCCCCGCGTGCTGGGGCACCAACACACAATAGCTTTGATGTTCCCCGCGGCCCACGCGCCCGCGTAACTGGTGCAAACTGGCTAGACCAAAACGCTCGGCGTTTTCAATGACCATGACGGTAGCGTTTTTGACGTCAATACCTACTTCTATCACGGGAGTCGCTACTAAAATATCGGTCTGGTGCGCG
Organism: Candidatus Avelusimicrobium caledoniensis; assembly: GCF_902756455.1. Taxonomy (NCBI): domain Bacteria; kingdom Pseudomonadati; phylum Elusimicrobiota; class Elusimicrobia; order Elusimicrobiales; family Elusimicrobiaceae; genus Candidatus Avelusimicrobium; species Candidatus Avelusimicrobium caledoniensis. Next base: position 14,813 of record NZ_CACVRB010000006.1, read on the forward strand.
GCAAAATCGGCCATGATTTTTTCTTTTTCCGCTTGCGTCATTTGCCCGTGGAGCATAGACAAACGAAACTGCGGGAACACTTTTTTTAACTTTTCAAATTCTTCCGTAACGGCCTTGGCGGAAATTTTTTCGCTCTCTTCAATCAGCGGAAAAACGATATACGCTTGCCGTCCGTTTGACACTTCTTCGCGCACGCGGTCGTAAGCGAGTTTTGGGGTAGCCGTTTCGGTAATAATGGCTTGCCGGCCCGGCGGAAGTTCGCTAATTGTGGACACTTCCAAATCGCCGTAAAACGCCAACGCGAGCGTGCGCGGGATCGGCGTAGCCGTCATGGTTAGTAAATCTAATTTGGCGGTTTTTTCTTTAAGTTTACTTCGCTGTTTAACACCAAAGCGGTGCTGTTCGTCAATGACCGCCAAACGCAAATTGTGAAATTTTACATCGTCTTGTATCACGGCATGCGTGCCGATTAAAATATGTAGCGTGCCGTCCGCCAGTTCTTTCAAAATTTTCTTACGCGCCGCGGCTTTGGTACTGCTTGTCAGAACTGCTACATTTACAGGTAGCCCCGCCAACATTTTCTTAAATGTAAAATAATGTTGCTCAGCTAAAATTTCCGTCGGAGCCATGAGCGCGGCCTGATACCCGTTTTCTACCGCCAAGAGCATCGCACACAGCGCGACGACCGTCTTACCCGATCCCACATCGCCTTGGAGCAAGCGGTTCATCGGGCGCACGGAACATAAATCAGAAAAAATTTCGTTGATTACTTTGCGTTGGCTGTTTGTAAATTCAAATCCTAAATTTTGACGAAAGGGCGACAATAAATTTTTTTTGATTTCGTACGAATAATCTTTGGCTAAAATTTTTGTTTGCGTGCGTTTAATGCCCCATGCTGTGGCAAGCAGCAAAAATTCTTCGTAGGCAAGGCGTGCGCGCGCACTTGTGAGCTCGGCGAGCGAATTAGGAAAGTGAATTGCTTTTAGCGCTTGCGGCGCGCTTAACAATTTGCGCTTTTGCAAAAGCGCGGGCGGTAAAATTTCCGGCTCGCCGGCTAATGCGGAAGTTTGCAACGCCTCGTGCACAAAGAGCCGAAATTGTTTGTTAGTCAGCCCGTCCGTCAGTGCGTAAACGGGCGTCAAACGCCCGGCGTGCAATTCGGTCAAAACGTCGTCAGCGGCGTACTGTTCTTCCACAGTAATTTTATTGCCGAAAAAATTATTTTTATTCTCGCGCCGCCCGATTACCCATACTTCGCTGCCTATGTGAAAATCTTTTTTAAGTGTGCCGAACGGATCAAAATTATACCGCCCGAACGTGCGTTTTTTAAACCAAGTACACTCAATTTGGTTGCCTTTTTCATCTTCCAAAAACGCCTTAAAAATCAGCACACTGCGAGCGGGTACCGTTTGCGTGCGCAACACGCGCCCTTTAAATACGACGAGCGAATCGGAGTTATACTCGTTAGGCGGCATACCCAAGCGGCGGTCCTGATACGTGCGCGGATAGTAGTGCAACAGATCTTCCACCGTCGCAATTTCCAGTTTTTCAAACAGTTTGGCTTTCGCCGGGCCGATACCTTTTAAGTATTGAATTTGTGTAGGCGCGTTCATATTTTTATTTTACCAATAATCAGACGTATGCGAAACGAGGGTTTATTTCCCAAACACATCTTTGTCGCGCAGTTTGCGGTGATAGGTAATAGCAAAACGGTGGACTTCGTCGCGTATTTCCATCAAAAGATTTAACGCCGGGTCGCCGATAGGCAGTTTGATACTTTCGGCCGCGCCGGGCAGATAAATGCCCTCGTGCGTTTCGGCAAGCGCAATAAACGGGATATACATATCCGCGCGCTCAAAAGCATTTAGCGCGGCGGTAATTTGGCTTTTGCCGCCGTCTAACAAAATCAAATCGGGCGCGTGTGACGGGTCGCGCTTGATTTGGCGCAGGCGGCGGTAAACGCTTTCTTCCATCATCGTAAAATCACTTCCGCCGCGCTCGGGCAGTTTGGAGCGAATTTTAAAACGGCGGTAATGTTCGTGGTTTTTCTCGCCGTTAATGTAGCACACCATGCAGCCCACGGCCTCGCGCCCGAACAGGTGCGAGTTATCAAACGCCTCAATATGTGCGGGCAATTTTTTAAGTCCAATCACTTCGGCCAACCGCTTTAATTTATCGGTATTTTGCATGGCCGTGGTAATTTTTTCTTCTTTAAATTTTCCCACAATCACACGCTCTTTCATGTGTTCTATCGCTTGCAGAAAGTTACGGAACACCGCCGCTTTTTCATACTCCATTTTACCCGAGTATTCGTGCATTAAAGCGGTCATTTTTTCGGTAATATCGCCAAAATTTCCGTCTAAAAACACCGCCATACGCTTAGCCAATGCGCGGTAATCTTCGTACGAAATTTTCCCCGCACACGGCGCGGGGCACTGGCCCGTGTGATAATAAATACACGTGTTGATTTTGACGGGTGCAAGCGGTTTTTCGCGTGAAAAACTCCAGTGGCACGGACGTAGCGGCGCGTATTTGCTTTTCCATAAAAACCGCATTAAACTGCGTACAATGTACGATTTGGGATACGGCCCGAAATAGAGGTCTTTGCCTTTGAGCACGCGGCGGGTAAACACGAGCCGCGGGTAATCTTCGCTCGTCGTAATTTTAAGGTACGGATAGCTTTTGCCGTCTTTGCCTAACGAATTAAAAAACGGCTGATATTCTTTGATAAGTTTATCTTCCAGCACGAGCGCGTCGCGTTCGCTGTCGCACGTGATGTAGTCAATTTTGGCAATCAGCGGGAGTAAACTGGGCAACTTCCACCCGCGCGAATAGAGATTAGATTCTTGGAAATACTGCTTGACCCGATCGGACAAATTTTTTGCTTTGCCGACATAAATAATCGTGCCCGATTTATCGCGCATAATATATACGCCGGGGCTTTTGGGTAAGATATCAATTCGCGGATCCATAGGTATAGTATAACATTTACCGCATAAAGCGACCCGATAAACATACCCCTCACCCGACCTCCGGCCACCCTCTCCCGCAAGGGGCGAGGGAATAAAAGAAAGTAGCCCGTGCGGCAAGGGGCGTTGCAGAATAACACGAAGTTCCCCCTTGGCAGAAGATAACATCATAAGTAAACAGCGGTTTTAGGCCGCTCTGCCCGGCCCGGCGAGGGCCTTGACAAATCAAAAAAAAAAACGATAATAAAGGGACGGGAAAAATAATAAATAAATGTCATTCCAAACTTGATTTGGAATCTCACCTCTTTCTAAAACAACCATAAGGTGAGATCCTGAATCAAGTTCAGGATGACAATAGTATTAAGGAGCAAACAATATGAAAGACACAAAAGCATTTACACTTATAGAATTATTGGTAGTTGTACTCATCATCGGCATTTTGGCGGCGGTGGCCTTGCCGCAATATCAAGTAGCCGTAACCAAGGCACGCATCGCTCGGCTAATGCCGTTACTGAAAATGTTACGCGATGCACAAGAATCGTATTATTTGGCAAATGGTACACTCGCTGATACCTTTGATGCGTTAGACATGGATATCCCTACCCCCAACAGCATAACAGCCGTTAATACCCAATATGGTGAAATGGCCCACTATGCTGATTATTCCCTTAGACTACGTTCTACCAGCAAAATTGCCTATATAGAAACGGCCGATATTTTGTTGGGAATTTATTTACCGGGTTCGGCTGAAAACGCTTGCACTTCTAAAAAAATTGCTATCGTCGGGCAAAGTAAAACAACGGCTAATAAAGCAATCCGCGCGTTGGGCGGAACAATATACACAATTATTAACACCACGAATTACTATTGTGTCCCCTAATCCTTGACCGCTGCCTTACAAATTAACTATAATATATGTACCGATTTTTGTATAGAGGAATTATTACAAATGGCAAAATTAAAAACTGGTAGACACACTAGCGCAATCAAAGCGCAACGCCAAGCCGAAAAAAGAACTTCCGCCAATAAAGGGCTAATCAAAAAAGTTCGCTTGGCTACTAAAACCGTAAAAGCGTCCGCTGCTAAAAAGGCCGCTACGCTTAAAGACGATTTGAAAAAGGCAAATTCTTGCATTGACAAGGCCGCCAAAAAGAAAACCATTCACTGGAAAACGGCCGCCCGCAAGAAATCTCGCTTGGCTAAAGCCGCCAACAAAGCCAAATAATACGGTTTTGCTAGACAAGACGCCCCGCGCAAGCGGGGCGTCTTTTTTGCGCCACCGCTTTTACGCCTTACCGCCTTTTATATTAAACGCGCAAAAAACAACGGCAGACAAACGTCTGCCGTTGTTGTCCAAGCAAAAACCTTAGCAAGCTATTTATTTTTCTCTAGGTCCGCGCGCACTTTTTCAAACAAGTTACTGGCCGTAGCGCGGGCCAAGAACGCTTCCCACTCCTGTTGGGTGAGTTCAAAGTCGTCCATGACCGTATAAGAGAGTTCTTTAGCAATATCTTTGCCCGTCTTGCCCAATTTGGCATATTCGTTTTCCAACTCCACGTAGCGGCTGGCAATGGCATAGTCAATTTCGTCTTGCGAATAAGCAGACGGCTCGGCAGGCGTTTTCTGTTCCTCTTGCGTAAGCGTATTGGTATCGGTAATGCCCGATACATTTTGCTCTTGCAAAGGTTCTTCGGCGGGGGTTTGATTATCCGTCGCGTTCGGCTCGGTGCGAAGCGGCTTATCGCCAGACGGAGTAAACATTTCGCCATGATCATCGGCATCTACCGGTTGGGCAATTTGGCTATCCGTTACATTGGTAACGCGCCCCATTAAAAAGTTGGAACACGCCGACGGATTTACAATAAAATAAATACTTAGAATAATAAAAACTAAGACAGCGGCTTTAACTAAAATTTTCAACACAATTTTTCCTCCTTATTTTCTTAAATCATACAATATTTATTTTACTTTTTGGGTAGCGGCATCATGACGCTGTAATTGTTGCACGCTTTGCACAAATTGCGGATTAGACAGAATCTGTTGTACCTTTTTAGCAAAATTAGGGTCTTGCATGTGTTTAGATACCACGGCTTGTATTTGCGGGTTATCTTTCAAAAGTTGGCGGATATCCCCTTTACTAAGCGAACTTAAATCTACGGCTTGACCGTTAGTTACTTGGGATAATTCTTGGTTAAACGATTTAATTTCCGGCTCGTTTTTATAGTCTTGCACAATGGAGCGCAAGGTATCCTTGGCTTGGCGCACTTCTTCTTCGGCAGATAACGGCGCATCTTCCAAAAATACGGCTTGCGCCGCAGCGGCTTTGTCCGCAGCCGGTTTTGGCTCGGGCGCAACGCCGTTTTCTGGCAAGATATTTATACTGGTTGCGTCGGCCGGGAGCACCACCGGGGCTTGCACCAACTCGGCCTGCGGCGCAGCTAATGACACCGGCACATCTTGGAAAGAGAACGCCGCATCTGCTTGCTGTTGGCGTTCTTCTTCCCACTGGGCCACTTTGGCTTGGTAAAACTGATAGCCGCGGACCGCGCCCATATATAAGAGCGCGGTTACCATAATAACAATTAACAAGCGGCTGGTTTTTGACATTATTTCACAAGTTCAATCAGTTCAATATCAAACACTAACACCGAACCCGCCGGGATACGCCCGATCGGGCGGTTGCCATAGGCGGTGTCTGACGGGCAAACAACCGTCGCGCGCGCGCCGGTTTTTAATTGTTGCACCGCTTTGGTCCAGCACGGGATCACGTCGGTCAGACGCGTTTGGAACGCTTCGCCGCGATCGCGCGAACTGTCAAATTTCGTACCGTCAATAAGCGTACCGACGTAATGCACCTTAACCGTGCTGTCGGCTTTGGGGTTTTTGCCTTTGCCGGGTTTGGCTAGTTTCACCATAGCCCCGTTATCCAATACTTTCACGCCTTTTTCTTTTTTAAAGTTTTCCAAATACGCTTGTTGCTCGGTTTGGCGTTTGGCGGCAATGGCTTTGGCATCGTCTTGGTACTTTTGGATAATTTGCGGTTTGTATTTCTCCAAGTCGGTTTGCGGTTTTTTGTTGAGCAGTGTATCGCGCATCCCTTGAGAAACGGCCTTATAATCATCTTCGTTATCCAAGATGAGTTGTGTTTTCAAATTATCTCCCAGCAGAAACCCGAGCGAATAGAGCATTTTGTTGCGTTCGGCCGGGTCAGCGGCGGTAGCCGCCGGCGTTTGCGGGGCGGCTTTCTCTTCAGCCCAGGCAAAAAGCGGGAAAATAAGTAACGAAAGTGCGATTATTTTTTTCATAAGATTCTCCTAACGGGTTTTCAAATACGCTTCCAAGCGCGCGGTAATTTGTTTGGCGGCTTGTTCTCCGGCGGCTTCCATACTGCGGCGCAACGAATCGGCCGCGCGCGAAGTTCCGGCCCGTTCAAATACGTTAAAGCGGGCAATCGTTACGTCGCGGGTAGCATCTACCAAACTCACAGCCGCACTGCTGGAGCACCAAACGAGGCCTTGTACTTTTTTGGAATCATACCCGTCCACATCGGTAATAATTTCCACGGACAGTTCTTTATCCGGGTCGGAAATATCCACCACACCAAGACCCATTTGGTTTAAAGCGTCAACAATGTGAGTAATCATCACTTTGCTTTCGCGGCCCTGCACATCCACCCCCACAAGTACGGCGGCCATTTTTTCTTTGAGCGCGTTTTTATACGGGCGGAAAGATTCGGGTGCATATCCTTGATGATCGGGTGATAAAAATTGGTACGTTTCGTCCAACAGGGTCCGGCGCGCCACAAGCGGCTGCATGCGGTAGGCGGTGCGCAAGTCGGCCAGCGGCTCTGTGGGCGACGTAAATTGTGCGGCTAACGCCCCTAATTTACCGTCTAATTGGTTCATTTCCGGTGCTAAAATCCTCATCGCATTGTTGCGGGAAAGTACCGCCAACGCAAAGTAATGTTTTTGCTCCGTAGATTTATCACGCCACACTTTATCCACGTTGGCGTTTGCCATCAGGTCGGTCAGCAGGCGGTCCTTTTCCATATCCGGGGCATTTTTAATAAGCGCTTGGCGCATATTATCCAAGGCCTTTTGGGACGCGGCGTCCTTGGTGTCGCCCTCGCCCGCTACAACGTAATACTTGGCCGCGTCGTATTTAGACGTCTGATACGAAACGGTATTTTTATTCAAGCTCGTGCACGCACTAAGCATAAGCACGGCACTTAAACATACGATTATTTTTTTCATAGCTCCTCCTTACTTTGCTGTACGGTAGTGCAGGAAAACACGTCCCCCCGCCGCTACCTTTACTTTTTCAAATGTATGCTCTGCTACTATGTTACCATATCCGTCGCGAAGTAGCAGGCGGATATCCTGTTCGCCCGGTTTAAGAAATAACCGGGTCATAAAAATTTGGGCGGGCAACGTGAACCATTGGCGCGTATCGGCTTTTTCCACCGCACTTCCCGCCACCGTTACAAATAAACCGGCCAAATCACCCCACACTTGGTTATCTTTGTTATTAACCGCCGAATTAACCGCCTGGCTCGTAGCGGCGGCGGCCACTTGCTTGGCTACCGCGCGGGCAACGGCCCGAAACCAAATACCGGGCAAGCGTTCGTCCAAATCGGCTTTAGCGGCGGCGGCCAAATCGGCCATTTTTTGCATATTATAGCGTTGTCCGTCCTCGGTTTGCACAAACGCGGACGTAACGGTATAAAACGGTTGTTCCAACACCGGATAAGCCAGCGTAACGGCGCGACCCATAAACCCGGCTCTGAGCGCGTTAGCCACCTGTGGGGATAAACTTTCCCGCTGAGACTCTTGCGCCGTAGATAGTATGGCATACACCCGGTCCCACGCAAATTGCACGGTCGTATTGCGTTTAAGCGGCAAAACACCGTTGTAATGTAAAATAATCACTTCGCCCAGTTCGTTGTAATTGGACGGTACCACAAACTCGGGAGCGCGTACGTTTAAAAGCGACGAAAGATTTTTATACGCATTTAACGCGTTAGAACGCGAAATACGTGCGTCATCAATTTGCCCAACCGATTCAAATACCAAACTGGCAAAATATTGTACAAACGGATCGTCGTTATATCCTTTTTTCTTACTGCCGCGCAAATTGTCTAAAAACAGCACCGCCCGGCGGGCTTCCACGGCGGCATCGGACAAATTATTTTGGTCTACAAAATTTACCATGCGGTAAAAATACGTAAGCGCGCGTTCAAAAGGGGACACGCTGTACGGTAATGTCAAATCGTTAATTGCTACGCGCCCGATTGATTGAGTAGCACTGACGGTATACAATTCTTCAATACGCTCTTGCGCTTGGGCTAAAAGCTCGTCGCTTTTGGCGGCCTCGCCGGCATCATGCAATAAAACGGCCTCATCCAAATAAGCCAAGGCGCGGTCCTGCCGGGCATAATTTTTACGGCGTTGTGCTTCTACTTTATCGGCCGCTTCTTTAAAATTACCCGACGCGGCCATCCTGTTAATGTCGGTTTTATAACGCAAAGAAGGCGCCGCACACGCGGAGCAAAAAACAACCAGCCCCAACAACAGGTATACGCGCGCCTTCTTCATGTAAAAAACTCCTTACCACGACACTTTGCTGCGGGTAACGTATTTTTTAATTTGTTTTTGGCCGTTCCAAACGATTTTGTTCGTTTCTATGTTGATGAGTTTTAAGTTCGTCTGATAGAAAACGAGTGCTTTGGAGCCCGATTTGTCTACTACCGAGCTTAATACGCCCGAAAGCATAAAATCGGCCCCGACTTCTTGCCCGAAGGCCTTGCGGGTAGCTTCGGAAGCAAATTCGTCCTGTTCCAAACGTTCTTGGCGAATTTCGCCGCGTTCGTCTTTGGAGGCCACGAAATCTACTTTGCCCGAGTTGATCAGCGCGCGTTGCATTTCTTCAATGAACACGCGGGTATTGATGTGTTCGGACGATTCGTTTTTGACCGTACCGACGATTACCACCGGCTCTTTGCCGCCGTTTTGGGCGAGGTATTTAGCATACCAACCACCTTGCAAACAATCGGTAATCATTTCTTGGGCGACCATTTGCGCGTCGGTATCGTTCCAACCGCCGGACACGTCTTTAACGAGGTTTGTTTCCACCCGTTTAACTTTGGGGCCGCACGCAAACACGAACGGTACCAAGAGCAAAGCAACAAATACTTTTTTCATGCTAATTTCTCCTTTAATTTAGCGTTATTTCTATCCTATCAAATTTAACACGGCTGCGGGCCAGTTTATTGCATAGACCTCACGGCCGTATGCCCGTCCCGGCGAGCACCCCGGCAAGGGGGTTGACAAATCAAAAAAAAAAACGATAATAAAGGGACGGAAAAAAATATAAGGAGATTTTTATGGAAAGAAAAATTCAAATAAAATTAAGACGTCATGCTGAACTTGATTCAGCATCTTCCACGCTTGATGTTTCACAAGGAAACGACAACAGCGTACGTGGAAGATCCCGTATCAAGTACGGGATGACATCCTTATTTGATAACGTGGGCTTTACGCTCATTGAATTATTAGTCGTTGTTCTTATCATCGGTATTTTGGCCGCGGTGGCGTTGCCGCAATACAAAAAGGCGGTGTGGAAATCGCGTGCGACTCAGGCATTTGCGTACGGAAAAACTTTCATGGATGCACAACGAGTTTATTATCTGGCAAATGGCTTTTATGCTACGTCTTTTGATGAACTGGCAGTGGAAACTACCGTCCAACTTCCTTGGCGGGCTGATATACACGAAGACGGACACGTGCGTCTTCAATGGATAGAAAAAAACGGAAATTCCTATTATTTATGGAATTTTTACCCTACAATCAATAACGTTCAATACGGTTACCAATGTGCTGTACACCAAAACGCCCCCAACGCCGATTTTTTAAAAGAAACCTGTAAGAGTATCACCCATGACAACTCCCCGTCCGTTTGGGACAACGGCTGGACTGTATATCGTTTATATATATAACAATTAGTTGTCAGCAACAAGAAATAACGACACACGCCCCTGGGACACTACGAGATCCTGAATCAAGTTCAGGATGACGTCCCAGGGGCGTGTGCATGCTTATAGAACTTAACAAGGCCGTTTCGTTATAGACTAACTTTGCAGATGTTTATATGATTTTTCAAATTCGCTTTTAGTTTGCGGGATAAACAACAGACTACCATTGCAAGAGAGAAGATGATTTTTCAGATTTGAGCCGTATTGCGCGGGCAAGTGCCCCGTATAGGCGTGGTGGTAATCACGTCAAGGGGCAGGGACGCGCAAGACGGCCAAATGTGGAAAATTGTATCGCAGGAACACGACACAAGGGCACAACGATTAGTTGTGCCCTTGTGCGTGCTTATAGAACTTAACAAGGCCGTTCTTATTTATCTTGGCCGGTGCGGTCTTTGCGGTCAAAGTAGTGCGTATGCAAGAGTTCATGCGCCTTATGTCCGCCGATTTTATCAAAAATCGTGCCATACAACGCCATGACGTCTTTGTTGTCTTGCGACTTATACGCGAGCACTTTATCCTCTTGGTATAACCCTTCCGCACGGTTTTTGCGGGCTTGCCAACCTTCAAATTGGGGCTGGCCGGCTCCTGCCACACAACCGCCTTGGCAGGACATAACTTCAATAAAGTCGTACTTATTTTTACCGGCTTTAATGTCGTCTAACAGTTTGCGTGCATTTCTAAGGCCGCTCACTACCGCTACGCGCACGGTTTTGCCCGCCACAGTCAGTTCGGCCTCTTTGACGGTGCTGTTAGCACGCAAGGCACTTAAATCTAACTTGCCCGCGCCTTTGGGGTCTAATTCGGCGGCCGCAAAGCGCAAAGCCGCTTCCATTACACCACCCGACGCACCGAAGATGACGCCCGCGCCGGTTTTGGTACCGAACGGACGATCAAATTCTTCGTCTTTGAGGTTGACAAAATCAATGCCCGCTTCTTTAATCATACGTGCTAAACCGACGGTCGTTACCACATGGTCCGTATCCGGGTTGCCGTTCACATAAAATTCTTCGCGTTTGACTTCGCCTTTTTTAGCCGAGCACGGCATAATCGCTACGACAACTAAGTCCTCGCGTTTGCCGCCTTTTTCCACAAAATCGGCCTTGATGACCGGGCCCATCATCTGCATCGGCGAGCGCGCCGTAGAGAGATTGGGGATAAATTCCGGCGTAAATTTTTCTATGTAATTTACCCACGCCGGGCAGCAACTGGTCAGTTGCGGCATATTTTTACCTTCGGTTAGACGGTGTAAAAATTCGGTCGCTTCTTCCACGATGGTAAGGTCAGCCGCAAAGGCCGTATCGTACACGTAGTCAAAACCGAGCATACGCAACGCCGCGGCGATCTTGCCGTCAATGTTTTTGCCTTGCGGCAAACCGAAGATTTCGCCAAGGCCCACACGCACCGCCGGAGCGATGTGTACGGCTACTTTTTTGGTGGGGTGGTTGATGGCTTTAAATACTTCTTCAATTTCGCTGTTGTTGGGCGTTAATGCACCCGTCGGGCAGACGCGCGCACATTGGCCGCAGGACACACATTCGTGGCTTTCGCCCAAACCGTGGTTAAAGGCCGGAGCAATTTGAGCCCGGTATCCGCGGAACGCAAAATCAATCGCGCCGATACCTTGTATTTCGTTGCAGATGCGCACGCAGTTACCGCACAAGATACATTTACTGGTATCGCGCACGAGCGCGGCAGAAGACGTATCGCGGTTAACCGGTTTTTGTTTGGCTTTAAAGCGGATTTCCGTAATGCCCATTTCTTGCGCTAAACTTTGGAGTTTGCAGCGGCCCGATTTGGAGCAAACCGTGCAGTTGTGGTTGCCGGAGGCAAGCAAAAGTTCCAAGTTAATGCGGCGCAGGCGGCGGATTTCGTCGGTATTGATAGACACTTTCATCCCCGCACGCGGAGCCACACAGCAAGACGCCACTACCCCCATACCTTCTACTTCCACCAAGCACAAGCGGCACGCGCCGTAAATTTCCAATTCCGGTTGGTAGCAGAACGTGGTGATTTTGAAACCCGCTTTGCGGATGAGTTCCAACAAATTCCGTTCGCCTTCAATGGCTACTTTTTTCCCTTCAATAGTAACAAAGTTTTCTTTTTCCATAATTTTATCCCTTACGCGCCGACTTTTACCGCGCCGAATTTACAAGTAGATTTGCAGCTACCGCATTTGATACATTTTTTGGGATCAATCACGTGCGGTTTACCGACTGCACCCGAAATAGCTTGCACCGGGCAAGCGCGTTTGCACATCCCGCAGCCCTTGCATTTGGCCGGGTCAATGGCATAACTGGCAAGCGCTTTGCATACGCCGGCCGGGCAACGTTTTTCTACCACGTGGGCGAGGTATTCGTCCTTAAAGTATTTTAAGGTAGAAAGCACCGGGTTGGGCGCTGTTTTACCAAGCGCACAGAGCGAAGATTTTTGTACGGCTTTGGCTAAATCTTCCAGCGTTTCCAACGTTTTAAGCGTGCCGCGCCCTTCGCAAATATCGGTCAGCAACGATAACATTTGGTCTGTACCTTCGCGGCAGGGAACGCACTTACCGCATGATTCGCGTTTGGTAAATTCCAAGAAGAAACGCGCCACGTTCACCATACAGGTATGTTCGTTCATCACCACCAAACCGCCTGAGCCGATCATAGCTCCGGCTGATTTTAACGAGTCAAAATCAAGCGGCACATCGTAATGTTCTTTGGTTAAACATCCGCCCGAAGGCCCCCCGATTTGGGCCGCTTTAAAGGCGTTAGGATTGACCGTACCGTCGCTATTGGTTGTACCGCCGGCAACGTCGTTAATCACTTGGCGCAAGGTCGTACCCATCGGCACTTCCACAAGCCCCGTATTGGCGATATGGCCCGTGACGGCAAACGTCTTGGTGCCCGGGCTGGTGGGTGTACCGATTTTGGCAAAGTTTTCAGCGCCCATTTCAAATACTTTGGCAACGGTTGCCAATGTTTCTACGTTATTGATAACGGTGGGTTTTCCGAACAAGCCGCTGTGAGCCGGGAACGGCGGTTTGACTTTGGGCATACCGCGTTTGCCTTCCACAGAGGCGATTAAAGCGGTTTCTTCACCGCATACAAACGCGCCGGCGCCTTCCATCACGTTAATTTTGAAGTTTTTGCCGGAGCCGAAAATGTTTTCGCCCAAAATACCGAGCGCTTCGGCTTCTTCAATGGCTTTGCGGATGCGTTTAATAGCGAGCGGATATTCCATACGAACGTAGATATAACCTTCGTCGGCACCGATCGCCCGTGCGGCAATCATCATACCTTCCAACACGGCGTTGGGGTTGCCTTCCATAACGGAGCGGTCCATAAAAGCCCCCGGATCGCCCTCGTCGGCGTTGCAGATGACGTACTTTTTACCTTCCGGTTCAATGCGGGCAAATTCCCATTTTTTACCGGTGGGGAAACCGCCGCCGCCACGTCCGCGAAGACCTGATTTAATCATTTCTTGGCAGACTTGTTCCGGCGTCATTTCCAAATAAATGCGTTTGGCCTGTGCATAGCCGCCGTGCGCGATATATTCGTTAATATCTTCCGGGTTAATGCGTCCGCAATCGGCGAGCAAAATACGCTGTTGTTTAGCATAAAACGGAATATCGGCTACGGTTTTAGATTTTTGGTTGTTGGCCGGGTTGTGGTATAACAAGCGGTCAATGACTTCGCCTTTGAGTAACGTTTTTTCAATGATTTCCGGCACATCGGCTACTTTTACTTTGGTATAAAAAATGTCGCCCACGCTCACCAGCGGTCCTTGCGCGCAGAAACCGCGGCAACCGCTTAAGCTTAAATAATTTTCGCGGCACCCTTTGGTAACTTCCACACTGCAAGCCACGCCGCGTTTTTCCATTTCGGCTTGGAACGCTTTATATACGTCTAACGAGCCGCCCGCAATACAGCCGGTACCGCCGCAGATAACGATACGGTGTTTGATGGCTTTATAAGCGTCGTTAAACTCTTTAGCAATTTTTTCAATATCTTTCGTTGCCATAGTTATTTGGCCTCCGCTTTGATAACTTCGTCAATGAGTTCTTCGGCTTTGGCCGGAGTCACTTGGCCGTGGACGACTTCGTCCACTACCATTACAGGAGCCAACCCGCACGCCCCCAAACAAGAAACACACTCTAAGGTAAAAAGTAAATCTTCGGTGGTTTCTTGCCCGTCTTTAAGTTTGAGTTTCTTTTTAACGGCGTCAATAATACCGGCCGAGCCCTTTACGTGGCAAGCCGTACCATTGCAAACGCGGATGATGTGTTTGCCCTTGGGCGTAATAGCAAAGTGGGCAAAAAACGTCGCCACGCCGAACACTTTAGCGGGCGAAATTTTGAGTTCGTTAGCAATGTAACGCATCACATCTTCCGGCAGGAAGTGGTAGGCATCTTGCACTTTTTGCAAGATGGGGATTAACTTGGCGCTATCGTAATTATTTTCTTTTAAGATCTGCGCCGCGGGTGCGAATCTGTCTGACATAAGTTCTCCTATAAAAATTTACTACAAAACAAATTGTTGGTGTATTAAGACGGGAAACCGCCTCTATGTATTATAGCAAAATACAAAGTGCTATAAAATAGCTGACCATCAGCACCAGCCCGGTCGGCACGGCCACGACGGCCCACTCGCGGCTTTTGATGCCTAATTTTTCAGCCGCCACGATGTTAGGCAAATTTCCTTGCACAAGCATACTGCCAAACGCGGCTAGCCCGATGACCATATACGTTAAATCGGTAGAAGAAATCGTCGGTACGATTTCAATGGCCGCCAAGGTAGCGTTGTCAATAATAACGGAAACGGCATTGGCAAAAAATAAGAACTTTCCCCCCAAATGAGTCATCGTGCTTTGGGCCAATGGTCTAAGCCCCGTGCTGATTAAATGGAGTGCGGCCACAAACATATAAATATGCCACGTACGCCGCAAGACCACGTTGTACGTTTCTTTATCTTCGCGGATGTGCATTTGCATACCCGCTCCGGCGTGACGGGCCGTATATCCGGCCGCTATGGCTAACGCCACGAGCGCGGGCAAGATCCAACCCGCAAAATGACGCATCAAAAAGAAAAAATCAGCATGATACGGCGGGCCGGAAAGTGCATTGTTAATTACCAGCCCCATCGGCTCAGCCAGCGGCGTCAGCACCGCGCCCAACGCAATAGCATAACAGGCAAAGACCGTGATAGATACCGTTTGTTTATGTTCCACATGGACTACCTGTAACACTTCCGCCAGCACGAGCGCGGCTACCGTTACACTTACGAGCGATGACGCTACCCCCAACGCAAAAATAAGCAGCGCAAAACTGTAACGAGGTTCTAACCGTTTAAAAAAGATAAATAAAATACGGAAAATATAGCGCGAGTAATTGTTAAAAATCACACTAACGACCAACACAATAAACGCCACATTGACGGGATATTGCAAGGTTTTGTAGATAAAATCAACACTCCATCCGCCGCTGACTGTTACCGCTGCCGCGCCTACACCGAGCAAAAAAAGATCCAAGTGGCTTTCTACCCAGCGCGATGTAAGCGGCCAGGCAAGTAAATTAATAACAATCAGCCCCAACAAAAGATTCATCCAAAGCGGAGGGTGCGTAACTAATGTTTCCATATAGGTATATTTTACTAAAAAAGGCGGACCTTCGCAGACAGGCCCGAAAATTTAGTACAATAAATGGGCACAAAATCTGTTGCAAATTATTAAGGAGAAAATTAAGTATGAAAAAAATTATTGCTTTATGCTTGGCTTTCGGTTTAGCCGCCGTATATGCCCAAGCTGCCGATGATTGCGGTTGCGTCGCTACCGACGTAACCTGCGTAAATAACTGCACGTTATCTAAAGTGAGCAACTTGCGCAAAAACTTGGAAACCAAAAAAGCTGCGGCCAAAAAACAAGCCAAAGCCGCTAAGGCCCAAAAAGCGCAAAAAGACAATGCCGCCGCCGAACAGGCCAAGGCCAAAAAAGAAGAATTAAAAGCCAACGCGAAGGCCAAAGCCGAACAAACTAAAGCCAACGTCAAGGCACAAAAAGAACAAGCCAAAAAAGACGCCGCTGCCAAAAAAGCCGAATTAAAAGCGCAAAAAGAACAAGCTAAAAAAGAAGCGAAAGCTAAAAAAGCTGAATTAAAAGCGCAAAAAGAACAAGCCAAAAAAGACGCTGCTGCTAAAAAAGCGGAAGTAAAAAAAGATGTAAAGAACGCCAAGGCCGATGTAAAAGCCAAAAAAGCCGACGTTAAACAATCCGCTAAAGACGCCAAAAAAGCCGTCAAAGAAGAACAAAAAGCGTGGAAAAACTTGGCCAAATAAGTTAATTTAAAATTAGCTTAAAAAAACGCCCCCGGCAAAAAACCGGGGGCGTTTGTTAAAGGTGTGTATATCAAAGTCTATTTTGCGTAAATCCACTCGATGTTTCCCTCGGCACGAGTCCCTTTGGCTGCCCCCGTTTCCTGTTTGCAGACTTGGTTGCGCCAATCAGCATCAAATGTAGTAAGTACATAACAAGCACGTCTCCCGGGTTTTTCAGATTCCGGGATATGTGCAGGCCGCCGCCCATAACCAAAACCGATTTTTTCATTGTAGCAAACCGTGCGGGCCACGTCACCGGAATATCCCGTATAACAAAACCCCCAAGGGAAGTCATATCTGTTTAGCGAACTAGTATTTTGTTGTCCGCCGGCGGGTAAATCTATATCCAATTCCTCAAAACGTTTACTGTATTTCCCATTTGCCAAATAATAAACTTCCTGCGCTTGCGTAATTTTATCTACAATACTTTTAAGCTCCACGTACCGCGCCTTAGCCACGGATAAACGATACTGCGGCAATGCCACCGCCGCCAAAATGCCGATAATTAAAACTACCACTAATAATTCAATGAGCGTAAATGCTTGCTTGTTTTTCATACATCCTCCTTTGTTTCATTTAATAAAATGTAGCAAAAAAAAAAACGATGTCAAGGCCCTTGCCGGGCCCAGGCAAACAAAAAGCTATCTTTCACTTACTTGTAGCCACACTGTTTGTGCATTGTCGCGTTGTTATGTGCCGATGAGAAAACAACGCCGTTTGTCTTCCCCCCTTGCGGGGGAAGTGGTTTGGCGGACAGAGTCCGAACAAACCGATGAGGGGTTATCAATAAAGTTATTTTCCTTATTCTGTTATTCTTCTCTTTTTATTACCCCTCACCCGGCCTACGGCCACCCTCTCCCGCAAGGGGCGAGGGAATAAAGAGAGTATATGCCCGCCACGGCGAGTGGCCCCGCAAGGGGTGAGGGAAAAAGAGAATGGCAACACAAAATTCCGGCCGACAACGAAAAAGCGGGGCAATTCAAAAAGAATTGCCCCGCCTATCAACAAAAGGTTTCAACCTATATAATAATCAACCGCACGGCCATTACAATTAAAATGAGTCCCGCCAATAATTCTACTTTTTTACTGGCGATCGTTTTGGAGTTCGGGCCTCCCAAGTGAAACCCGATCAACGTCATTACAAACGTAATGATAGCTAAAAATATCCATTGCGGAAAGCACGCCGTATCCATCGTTTCGGCGGCATAACCCACCAAAAACGCGTTCATCGCCAACAAAGCAGACACTTTTAAAAGTTTACCCGTGGCCCCGGTATCTACCGTATAGAAACTGGGTGATTTTTCAATAGATTCCAACATAAATTTAATACCCAGCAGTAACAAAAACGCAAACGCTACCCAGTTATGTGCCAAGTATACCCAGTTGCGGAAGAACAACATGCTGACCAAATAACCCAACACAAAAAACAGCATATTAAATCCGGCAAAGAAAAGGGCAACTTTGATAGAGAACACACCTTTATCTTGCGTAATATTCATCCCCGTCATATTGGCACTAACCATATTATCTACACAAATACAGATAAAAATAATAATTACTGAGATAATACCCATACGCTAACCTCGCTAATAAGATACCGGAATTCTACCAAATCTTCAGTCCTTCAAGCAACAATTTTACACCTAGTAAAATAAGAACCGCTCCCCCCACCATTTCCATACGTTGCCCGAATTTTTGCCCCAGCCACGCCCCGAAATAAAACCCAACCCAGCTGGTAACAAACACACACACTACCATAGTGACGGACATCAGCACCCACGGCAGTTGCGTGGGGGCAAGCCCCATCCCCACCAACCACGCATCTATACTGGTCGCCACCGCCAACAAAACAAGTGATTTAGCATCCCACGAACGGACCGTTTCTTCCGGCTTAGCTCCCGGGCGGCCCTCCCACATCATGTGCGCTCCTATCCAAACCAAAATACCAAAAGACACCCACACCGCATACGTATGAAGCAATTTCCCTACTCCTACCCCCAGCAACCACCCCGTACTAAGCATCACAAAATGTGCCAAAGAAAAAGCACTGCTGGCCTTAAGTTCATCTTGCCACGGCACGTGTCCGTGCGCCGCGCATCCGGCGGCTACGGTAACGGCTAAGTTATCCATACATAAACTAAGTGCAATAAGTAATACAGACACGAAAATCATATAATTATGATATCATTTTAAAAAGCTGTTTAGGAGTAGCGCATGGAATCGTTAAAAGAACTATATAAGATAGGTATGGGGCCGTCCAGTAGCCACACCATGGGCCCGCATAAAGCCGCCGAAGAATTTAACCGCGCGTACCCGCAAGCCGTATCTTTCCGGATTACGCTGTACGGCTCGTTGGCCGCCACAGGCAAAGGCCACTTGACCGATTTTACAATCAAAGAAGCGCTTTATCCCAAACCCGTTTCTGTTTTGTGGCAACCGCAAACTTTTCTGCCGCGCCACCCCAACGCACTCAAATTGGAAGCATTAGATAAGGCGGACCACGTATTAGGCACACAAACGGTATATAGCGTAGGCGGAGGCGCGATCCGTACCGATGAGAATTTTGACGTGGTGCAAAAATCGGTTTATCCGCATACGTCCATGGAAGAAATTTTAGCGTATACATCCCAACATAAAATGCTCTTGTGGCAATATGTGGAAGAGTGCGAGGGCGAACCGATTTGGGACTATTTAAAAGAAGTATGGTCTGCCATGCAAGATACCATGAACCGCGGTCTAAAAAAACAAGGCGTACTGCCCGGCTCGCTTAATTTGGAGCGCAAAGCCCGCTACTATTTGCATAAAGCGGAAACTTCGCCGCGCTACGTACGGCGTATCAACAATTTATTTGCTTACGCACTTGCCTGTGCCGAAGAAAATGCGTCCGGCGGGCAAGTAGTCACCGCTCCCACATGCGGCTCGTGCGGTATCGTACCGGCTGTTTGCCGCTTACTCAAAGAAGTGTATGAATTTGAAGACAGCGTGATTTTGCACGCATTAGCTACCGCCGGACTTATGGGCAACTTGGCTAAAACAAACGCGTCCATTTCCGGGGCGGAAGTGGGATGTCAAGGGGAAGTAGGCGTGGCGTGTGCTATGGCTGCGGCGGCCTCGTGCCAATTAGAGGGCGGTGATAACCGCCGCATCGCTTACGCCGCCGAAATGGGACTTGAACATCACCTAGGTTTAACGTGCGACCCGGTGGACGGGCTTGTACAAATTCCGTGCATAGAACGTAACGCCATGGCGGCCTCGCGCGCGCTGGATTGCGCGACGTATGCACTCATGTCCGACGGCGATAACCGCGTTTCGTACGATGACGTACTGGCTACCATGATGCAAACCGGCTTGGATATGCACCACGACTACCGCGAAACTTCCCGCGGCGGCCTCGCCCGATTTTTCAAGAAACATTGGCTAAACGTCAAACGCAAAACAAAAACCTTTGCGCGCAAACATCGCAAAAATAAGAAATAATTTTACGCACTTCACCCGCAAAATTTCTATCCGACTATTTGCACCTTGCGGCGTGAATTTGGTAGAATATAGTACCCAATTTTATGGTGGATGTAGCTCAGCTGGTTAGAGCGCCGGTCTGTGGAACCGGAGGTCGCGGGTTCAAATCTCGTCATCCACCCCAAATATTTTTGCTACAACTTGCTAACACCCGGAGTCCATCCCGGGTGTTTTTCTGTTAAAGACCCACCTGCCGCTAGGCCTTTTGGCCTATTGCGAAGTAAAAAGCCATTGGTTACAATACAAGAGAGGTCCCCCGGATGAAAAAATATATACAGTGCATATTATTGTGTTCGTTGTTTGCGTGTTTACCGCTTGTGGCCGCGGGTGGAATCCCGCCCGGGCGGGCACTCCGTCTCCGTGTGCCCCACCCCGCCCCGGCACATTACCACCACCGGATACCGCGTCCGGGGATATTCCCTGTAAATCAGGTAGTTACACCCATTGCCCAAAGAAATATTTTACAAGCCGGTATTAACCCGTTGTCCCCCGTTCCGGCCGCCGCGGCACACTTGCCCGAAAATCCGTTCCAAAACGATCCTTTCCCCATGGCAGACGCCGCCTATGAACGATTAGTCAGCACAATATATTCTCCCGCCGTTGCGGCAGGAAAATTTTTCCCACCCTCCAGTGCCTTGCGCGCATGGCATGAACATTCCGCCCCGGAAGTGCAACGTTCTCTTTTTCTGCAGGAAGCCCGCCAGTTGGAAAACTTAGCCGCCACCGATCCGGCACATTACAGTTATTTAGAGGGGCAATTGTTTGATTTACTTTGTGAGTGGAACAATACCTCTTATTTTTCCGAGGATACTTTTTTCCGGTTACAACAGGCCTTATTTCCTTTTTCGCTGGCGGCACGGTTGCGCTGGCCCGACGCATGGGCTGTCAGCTCCCAAGATTCTACCCGGTGGCCGTTTGTAAATCCGCGTGAAACGTTGGCCACAGGCCCGCTTACTTTTCAACCCGATTTAGTAGTTCTTATCATTAACGACAATGAAGAGGTCGCACAGGCCGCGGCCGCCCAATTACAAAATTACGCCGGGCATATTTTTATCGCGTATGACATGGGAGAACTCTACCATTTTATTGACCGGATGAAAGCCCAACATTTACGCCCGCATTACATCGTATCCGACGGAGCCATCGGGCGCATGGTTTCGGACCGGGATATTAAACTTGCGTTGAAAAAATCTTTCCCCGAAATCGCACAAGAAATGGGTTTTATCATACTTTCCGATGGCATACTTGATTTCTATGCCCAACGCAACGGGTACGTTTCCTACATCACACGCAAAGAGGACCATTTTGAAAACTTAGACCGTCTTATCGGCGGCTTGGAAGAAAAATACCATATCCAAGACGCGATCCGCCAAATACCCTAAAAAAAACACACGGGACAATCTGCCCCGTGTGTGTCCTTACATATATATTTGTGCTATAAGTACAAATCAAAACTATCCAACAGTTTCCCTTTATCGCTATATACTTTAGCAGATAATCTCCGGTCCACTATTTTTACTACCGCATAATGCCGTTGCGATACAAAACGCGCGGTGGACGGATGCGGATTTTCGCGCTTGGTAGGCGTGGCTGCCGCCGTGCCTAACGTAACGTACGTTACCCCGTTTTGCTTAGGTTCCCCGCGAAACATGGGAAAAGTCCGTTCGTAATTTAAGTCTCCGCCTTGCAACACTAAATTAACGCGGTACTCTTCAAAGATTTTAACTAAATTTAAAAATACTTCATTATTTGCACCGCGCACACCGGACGAATAGGCCGGCGCGTTCATCACAACGATTTTCCATTTTTCGCCTGCACCGGCCAGCGTGCTTTTAAGCCACGTTACTTGCGCCGATTTTTCCGTAATATCCGGGGCCCACACCGCACCTTCGGCCACGTTGGTGTCTAAGAAAATAAAGCGCGCATTGGCCGAATCAAACGAATAATACTTCGGGGTAGCGTTACTCCACGACATATCGTGGAAACGCCGGTAATTGGTTAAGAAAAACGGTTTGCTGTCGCGCGATTGGCGGTCCGGTCCGTACTCGTTAGGGCCCACTGCCACAAAAAGCGGCATATTACGAAGCACCTGCTCAAACGGAGTAAAAAATTCCGCATTGGCATCGGCGTTAAGCCCGCTACGGGTCAAGTTGCCGGTATGAATTAAGAAATCGCTTTTTTCTTCGGCGATACGTGCGGCTAAATTCTGACGCGCTTGGGCGGAGTCATCCGCCGGAGTCGCCGGCTTAGCCGTCATAAACGGGAAGAACGAGGCCGAAGTTTCTTGCGGATCTTCGCTGACAGGTTCTTGCGGAGCCGATGAAGCCGTTGCCCCTAAAGCTACAAATTTAACGATTTTCCGCTCAGCCGAAAACAACGTACGAAACGTACCGGCCACCGGCTCTTGCACCCCGTCTTGCGCTTGATTATATACATAGACCCGGTAGCAAAAATCTTGGTTAGGCACTAAGCCATACAAAACAACTTTATGTTGGGTGCCTTGGGGAGTAAGCGTCATAATTTGGTTACACCGCGGGGCGGGGCCGTACTCCAACCAAGCCGGAGTAGACGTATCGGTCTGCCAACGCATTACAAGCGTAGTTTGGGTAGGGTCTTCCAAGTAAGGCCCGCGGACAATCTGGGCCGAACTAGCCCAACCGGCCAGTAACAGAAAAAGAAATAAAAAGTTAATTTTTTTCATCTTTTTTATTTTATCAAATTCCGCCACTTCCTTACCGAAAGTTTTACAGGCAAAACAGCGCAAAATTTTGTTTAATTAAAATATATGAAAAAAATGATTCTTCTTTTCGCTTGTTTTGCCGCGCTTTCATTACACGCGCGCACCGTAGACATTTCCGCCGCCTACAACGGCTCTAAGCAGTTTGACCAAGCCCAACTCAGTGCCAACATGGCGCTCTCGCTTAATACGCTTGCCGGGTTGGAAGTGCAAATGGCTAACGAACGGTTATTCAAAGACCCCGTTTATTCGGTGGCTGTTCCTTTTGCCTTGGAGTTAGACATACTGCGCTTTTCGTTACGTCCGTTTTACTATTTCAAAAACAAAAGCCATTTGGACGGCATACAAAATTCTTCCGCGTTTGGTCTTAATGCACAAGTCCGGGTGAAACTAAACGAGGATGAAGTCAACGAAAACTATGCCTATGCATTTATGGGAGCGTCCTTTGCCCGTCAACAGGGGACTTCTTTTTATAACGACGCCACCCTGGAAAACCGTTACTATTCGCAAGCGGCTTTTATGCTCGGTTTATCCCAAACGCTCTACAACGCATTCGGACTTGATATAGAGGGCTCGGTCTTCCAGTATCCCGACGGTGTATCCGATTTGGCCGGCTTTCGCGGGGTGATGAACCAACAAGACCTCGCCCGCACCCAAACCTTGGATATTGTCCATGCACTGGCCAAATATACCATCGGCACGCGGCTAAGCCGCATGTGGGCCGAAAACGGTTCGTCCGCTTATATCAGCTATCGCTTTGGCGAGTATCACACCGCCCAAGCGGAACATTCCGTTTTAGGCGGCCTTTCTTTCCGCGTTACTTCGCGGATTTTGGCGGAAGTGGCCTACAACCACGTATTTACCGTGCATAATCAAAACAAACGGGATATCGGATCGGTACGGCTTTCTACTTTCTTTTAACCGGGGATCACTATGGACTCTGCTGAACTCAATGTAAACACTCAAGCTTTATCCATGATTGCGCATAAACTACGCACGCCGCTATCCATTATCAACGGATATTGCGAAGCTGTGCAAGCGCAAAATAAAAATACGCTTTCCCCGTTTTCGGCTAAAGCATTATCGGAAATCAGCGTACAAGGGATGCACCTTTCACAACTGGTGGACCAGCTTATTACGTTTAATAAAGTATGCTCGTTGACAGCTGAAACCATGGAAAAAAAAGAAGTGGAACTCAAGCCCATTATCAAACGCTGTGCCGAACACGCGCTGGCGTTGGAAGAAAGCTTATCCTCTTCCTCGCCCGATAAAGCCAATACCGTCCGCCGCGGTGCTTTTGTGGAAACAGATTGCCCCAGCCAACTGCTTTTAAAAGCCAACGAAGAAATGCTTATTGTTTGCATGAAGGAATTATTAACCAATGCTATTAAATTTAATAATAAAACGGAAAAAGTGATTAAAATTCAATGTTTAAATCACGGCAACAGCGTTTCGTTATCGGTGCGCGACTACGGCACGGGTATCCGTCCGCAAGACGTCAACCGTATTTTCGAACCGTTCTATCAAGTAGATGACGACTTGACCGGCCAAGTCAACGGTTGGGGCTTAGGCCTTACCATGGTCCGGCGCATTGTAGAGTTACACGGCGGCACGGTCAGCGTGGTATCGGACCGGGGGCTTGGCTCTATTTTTACAGTTAATTTACCGCTCTAAAGAACTTATGACACCCGAGACCTTATTAGATACTATTTCTACCCAAACAGATGTCTTCCGCGCGCAACTCATTACTGCTACGCGCGAGTTGCAGGAGCTCAACCGCCGCTTGGAACAAATTGAGCAACAACTGCGCAAAAATATTGACGTACGCGACAGCACGTTCGCAAACGATTTTAACACCTATTGCCAACAACTGCGCCACGCATTAGACGAACAAGAAACCGCATGGTTGGCCATACGCACCCAAGTACGCGCGTGCAAACCGACCGATTGGACCGCCGATTTAATTTTGCCGGCCAAAGGCGTCAACAGCCGCGCCAAAACACTCTCGCGTGCGTGCGATGAATTTATCACTGTGTATGATATTTTTGCCCGGACCTATAAAGGATTTACGGCCACCAAAATTAACGTTTGGTTGCTGACTTCCTGTCAAAGCGACATCCCCAGCTTGACCGGAAAAATTCTTTTCCTGGCCCGCGAAATTGCTAAACAAACCGAAAAAAAGAGGGGGGCTCATGTCGCCGGATAAGCCGACTTATTATTACTTAAAAACTTCCGCCATCTGCTTAACTATTATAGCGGCTGGCGTGGCAACTGCGTTTTTGGTTTACACCAAAGCGTTGTTAATACCGCTAGTTATTTCTATTTTTTTCTATACGATCTTGGCCCAAACAACGCTTTATTTACGCCATAAGTTTAGTTTCCCCCAATGGCTTGCTTTAACCGTTTCCGTTTTGTTGGGAATTGCGTTTTTTGTGGCGGTTATTTTATTTACAACCACCTCGGTCGGGCAATTTTTAAAAGGCGCGGAAGTGTACCGCCAAAACTTGATTGCCACTATCGGCGATTTGACGGCCAAACTGGCCGAGCACGGAATTACCTTGGACCAAAATTTTATTGAAAATTACGTACGCGATTTGCCTGTATTTAATTGGCTGAAAAACTTCGGCGGAAAATTATTTTCCGTACTGTCTAATCTAACGCTGATTATTTTATTTATGGTGTTTTTCCTCTTAGGCAGTAAAAAAGCCCAACCGATTACCAACCCCGCTATTAAAGAAATGCTCTCCAATGTGTCTGTGTATTTGTCGGTTAAACTTATGGCTTCGCTCATTACCGGGCTGATTGTAGCAAGCATTTTGATCAGTTTTCAAATCAAATTGGCGGTGCTGTTCGCGCTGTTTGCGTTTTTACTTAATTTTATCCCCAGCGTGGGATCTATTATATCGGTATTGTTACCGGTCCCGGTGCTCTTTTTACAATTTGGGTTTGGCACTAACTTTTTTGTAGTAATAGGGTTATTAACCGCGACGGAATTTATTATCGGCAATTTGGTAGAGCCGCGTTTTTTGGGCGAGGGTATGGACTTGCACCCTGTAGCGGTAATCGGCTCCCTTATTTTTTGGACGCTTGTTTGGGGCGTGCCGGGCGCGTTTTTATCCGTTCCGTTAACGGCCTCGTTGAAGATTGTGCTTAGCAAAATTAAACAAACACGCGTAGTGGCCGAAATTCTGGCCGGCAGATTACCACACTGACACCCAACCACATTTATAACCCCCGCGCCCAAACTTTTGAGCGCGGGTTTTTTTTGGAAACTTTTTTACTTCGGTTTAGCAATAAACGGCTGCCGGTGCGGCTTGTGCTCTTGCGGCACGAGCTCTACTTCGCTCATCAGTACCGAGGGCGTAACGATCACTTTGTTGTAGAAATTCTCCGCCAGCTCCGCTTTTCCCCCCACCGCCAGTACGCTGCGCAAGTCGCGTTGGGTAAAAAAGTTGCCGTCCCATTTCAAATTCAGCACCGTTTCTTTGCGGCCGTCTTTGGTATAGATACGCTCAATACCCAAATCGCCGGACGGGTTGGGCTCGTGTAAAATATAGCCATATTCCAACCCCAATTCGCGGCAACGCGCGAGTAATTTTTCTTCCATTTGCTCGTCGGTCCATGTTTCGGTGGGCTCTACAAATACGTTCGTTAAATCTTCGCGCGGACCGTAGAGTTGCGAAATTTGCGCATGTCCGTTACTGCGGTGGTTTTTACTAAGCGGACGTTGCGTAAGCGGAAACTCTTTGACATGTCCGTTTTGCACCAACGTTAAATTTTCAGCCGCTACGCCTTCGCCGTCTACCGGGCGGAAACGGGACAAAGCAATTCCCTCAAATTCGCGCAACAGCGGGCGATCGTACATGGTAAGCAAATCGGTACTGACGCGCAAGTGTTGTTTTTTATAAAGCTTTCCGGCCTCTTTATCGTCATCGGAATAAGTAAGGAGCCACGGCTTGCTGTTACGCATTTGGGATAACACCGCGTTCCATACAAATTGCGCGGCGGCCCCCGGCTTTAATAAAACCGGTCCGACGTACGCTTCGCCCGATTTAGCCCCGTATGCCTGCTTAATTTGCGCTACAAATTCTTCCACGCGCCCGTGCGTGCGGGTCAGTTCTTCTTCAGACACATCTTTGAGCCACCACGTTACATGGGCCGTAGAAACTTTGCCGTCCGGCTGGCGGAACTCAGCCGTGCCATACACCCACACTGCCGGATAGCTGTACTGCGCTACCGCCCCGCGGCTGTTGAGATAATACCAATCGGTATGCCGCACATCTATTTTCCAGCGGAACTTTTCCATATACGGCAACGTCTTGCCCAGTGAGGACCACTCCTTAACGCTCCGTTGCAAAACAGTCACATCCGGGTGCACAAACGGAACGATGTCTTCCACAAAATACGCCGGTTTAGCAGGCATAACATCGGGCAACGTATCGTGTATATTTTTTTTCTGCTTATACGATTTTTTCTTCTTATATAAATTAGCGGCTTGCACATAGGCCGTATCGGTCAACCACCACAAATACTGGCGGATACTGTCATAACCGGGAGCGGGATAACCTTGCGGCAACTCGGCCTGACGTAATTGCCAAGAAAACGGCTCCGTGTCGGAAAAGCCAAGCCCGTCTTGCTTATCGGATCCGACAGAGACAAAAGTTTCCGCCGTCCACCTGCCCTGATCGGCCGGGTCATACACCAGTGGCGTTAAGGTGCCCATATCGGCCTCCACTTCCCAATTATAGTTGCGGCGCAACCAATAGGCGATGTAATACGGATCAGGGTGGTCTTTTAAACGGAGTTCTTTAATAGCGCGTTGCATTTCGTCGTTCATCGCACGGAAATAGATGTTATCCGGTAGCGGTTTAGCAACCGCCACGCACGGCAAAATCAGTAAACCAATCAGTAAGCGTTTCATTTTGTCTTACCTCCTGTGGGAAGCGAATAAGGCGTGGGCAAGATAGGCGGTCTGCGTTCGCTTTTAGCGGTCTTTTCAATTTCCAATGATTTTAAAAGTACGCTTGGTGCAATCGCGGACACCGGCACCCAGCCGGACTCGGCCCCGCACGATCCGTTAAACACAGCATCGTCATCGGCCGCCGCCACGATTTGGCCAAAACTTACCAGCGGCGTACCCACCATATCGGCCCCGCGCACGACTTCTTTGCGCCCGTCGGGGTAAATACGATATACGAACTTGGGCTCTAATTTAAATACTTGCGGCATATCGGTATCGGTCATGGTAAACCCGCCGGACAAATCGTCAATGATATAGCCGTACGGTTTATGTTGGGCGCGAATTTCTTGCAAAAGCTGTTTTTCTAATTCTTCGTATGAGACTCTTTTGGAAGAAATCAACCGCGTTACCCCCATACGCGCCACGGGCCATTTGCCCAGTTCGGCACGTCCGTGTCCGTTAGATTTGGGGAAATTTTCAATCGGGCTACTGGACATTAAAAACCCGCGCAAAATACCGTTTTCCACCAACGTTACGGGAGTTACTTTCACCCCCTCGTCGTCATATTCATAAAACCCGCGCAAGGGCTGGCCTTTAAAAGAGGGCAGCGTAGCATCATCCACAATGGAAATAAACGGTGCGGTAATAAGCTGTCCGACCTTGCCCGTAAATGTTTTACCGAAAGAATCTAATTTTTGGCGGTGTCCCTCCACCCGGTGCCCGAGCACTTCGTGCACAAATACCGCCATGGCGCGGTTTTTTAAAATAGCGGGCACGGTAACCGGGTCGGCCTCCGGGGCATTTGTTAATTGCTCCAGTTCGTTAATAGACTCTTTAACTGCGGCCAAAAATTGTTCTTCGCTGGGCAGTTGGGACGGATCCGTTACATCAAACGCATTGAAACGGTCCAACAAGGTTCCGTCGGGCAGTTGGTTTTCCACCCAGTAGGACAACCTGGCAAACAAAAACGGAGTTTTAAGTTGCGTGCCGTTGGAATCGGCAAAATAGCGGTGGCCTTGTTCTACATTAAAAGAGAAACGGCTGTCTTGCACAAATTTTTTCCCGCGTGTCATTTCGGACGCTTTAACAAGCCACTTGCCGATTTTGTCCAAATCAAAACTTTTACGCTCTTGCGTGCGGCAATAGTGCGAAACGGGCGGAATTACAAAATCGTCGGAATCATCTTGACGGGTAGCGGCGGTTTGGCTGTTGGTTTTGACACGGCTAAACTCCTCTTGTGCGGTTTCTGCCATTTGTTGGGTTGTACGCCAAAGTGCTAAGCGAAACGCCAGAGAATCTTTTGCTTGCGCATCCACCCCGCGCACGGTTTTGACTAAATTGCGCCCGTAGTTATCTTCACCTTTGAGCGGACGCGTACCGTCCATTTTCGGACTACCGGCCCGGGCCATTACCGCCAAGGCAGTAGTGCGATTGGGGAACTTTTCCAAGGCCCCTTGTTCAGACGCAATAGATTCTATGGTTTTATCCTCGTATGTATAGGATAAATAGTAAACGGGCGGATTTAATTTTTTAAATGTTTTGATACCGCGTTTTAACTCGGCAGACATCAGTTTTAACGGTTGCTCGTCTTGTACGCGGCAATTTTCTTGGGCGGGCAAAAAGGACGTACACAGCCCGCAGAATAGTAAAACGGAAATGATTTTTTTCATAATGGCTCCTTGTAATTGTTATTGTATCAAATCGTTGGAAGGGACGCGAAAAAATGGTATGATATAGTAAGTTGCCGAGGTAGCTCAACTGGCAGAGCAACGGTTTTGTAAACCGTAGGTTGTGGGTTCGATTCCCATCCTCGGCTAAAAAATTTCCGCCCCATTGTGGGCGGATATTTTTTGTCCGAGGAAGAAGGCCAACTGCTTGGCCTTCGTTGGGAATCTGGGTTGGCAAGGTGTTCTGTTTGCTCTATTGCGTTTAGCCGTTTTTGCGTAGAACGGCTAGGCAAAAAAGTGAAGTCTATGTAATCATAGACGAGCTTTTTTAACAACGCCGGATAGCAAAAACGGCTAAACCCTGCGGGTCGCGTCCTTTTTGGCTATCGCTTCTTTTTTTGCGCGCACCTAGTTCACTAGGCACGCGCAAAACAAACTACGCGCTAACCTAAAAAGTCCAGCGGCGCAAAGGCAAAAAGAGCACCTTGCCAACCCCAGCCCGGAGCGATGTTTTTGTTTGAGCGTGCGTGAGCCGCGAAAGGCAAAAACCGCGAGGCCCGGCCCGGAGGAAAATTCCGTCAGGAATTTTACCGCAGGGGGTTCCCATCCTCGGCTAAAAAATTTCCGCCCCATTGTGGGCGGATATTTTTTTAACGAGGAAGAAGGCCAACTGCTTGGCCTTCGTTGGGAATCTGGGTTGGCAAAGCAAATCTGTAAAAAGTTAATAAGCCCACGTGGTATATAAACCGGATGCCGAGCGAGAATAATAATTGCTCTTTCCGGTTTCGGCTTTGCAGATCTCGTTTTGCAAGGGACTAGCGTAATCCGTTCCCAATACGCCACAAAAAAACGAACCCGGGTATGCCGGAGAGTTGGCTAAATAAATTTGTAGGCGCATATGAACTTTTTCATCCTGACAAAAAACAACCTGTTCGCTTTGTCCGATGGAAAGCGCACAAAAACCCCACGGGTAAGAATATGCTTGAGAATACCCCGTTATCAGCGTACCCCCAGCCGGTAAACCTATCGTCAACTCGTCAAATTGCGTTGCATACGTTCCGTTAGCCAGATAATAGATTTCCTCTGCATCAGCAATAGCCCGCGCAAGCGTTTTCACATTTGCATAGCGGCTTTTCATAACCGCTTTTTGATATTGCGGCAATGCTACTGCCGCCAAAATGCCGATAATGAGGACGACAACCAATAATTCAATTAACGTAAAAGCTTTTGCGTCTAAACAGCCCAACAAACAACTCTTTTTTTCCATACATATCCCTCCTAATGGTTTATGTTTCACTAAATGGTATCAAAAAAAAAAACGATGTCAAGCTTTATTTTTTTCGCTGACAAAAACAACAAAAAAAGCGGTGGTTGTGAGCCACCGCTTCGTTTTGATAAAAATACGTTTTACAACTTTTCTATTTCGCTTAGCCATACCTCGGCACAAGCATCGCTGGGCATGCGCCAGTCGCCGCGGGGCGAGAGCCCCACACTACCCACTTTCGGGCCGTCGGCCGAGCACGAGCGTTTGAATTGTTGCGTAAAAAATCGGCGGAAAAATACAGCGAGCCACTTTTTAATGACCGCGGCCGTAAATTTACCCTTAAACGCATACGTAGCTAAGTGCAAAATTTTTTCCGGGCCGAACCCGTCGCGCACGAAATGATACAAAAAGAAATCGTGCAACTCATACGGCCCTACCAAATCTTCCGTTTTTTGCGCGATTTTCCCGTTTTTGGCGGGCAGTAATTCCGGGCTGATCGGCGTAGCGAGCACATCCTCTAATACCCGTTTGACCGCCGCTTTTTCTTGCGCACCGACCCACGCCACGAGCGAGCGCACCAACGTTTTAGGCACCCCCGCGTTTACCCCGTACATGGACATATGGTCGCCGTTGTACGTCGCCCAACCGAGAGCCAGTTCGGATAAATCGCCCGTTCCGACCACAAGTCCGTTTTGCGCGTTGGCGATGTCCATGAGAATTTGCGTGCGTTCACGCGCTTGTGCGTTTTCGTACGTAGCGTTTTTGATTTTTTCATCGTGTCCGATATCTTTAAAATGTTGCAAGCACGCTTTTTTGATATCCACTTCGCGCCGCGAAATACCCAAATTTTTCATCAAGGCAAGTGCATTTTGGTACGTCCGATCCGTCGTACCAAACCCGGGCATCGTTACGCCAATTACATTTTTGCGCGGCCAACCCAATTTATCAAAAGCACGCACCGCCACCAACAGCGCAAGCGTGGAATCTAACCCGCCGCTAATACCGATGACCGCCGTTTTAACGTGCGCGGCCGTCAGGCGTGTAGAAAGCCCGGTTACTTGAATATTAAAAATATCTTGGCAATTTGTTTGCAGTTTTTCGTCGCTGGGCACAAACGGCAAGGCGTCAATCGTCCGTGTCAAAGCAAACGGTTTTGGGGACGCAGGCAAACCGCTTTCTATAACCAAATACGGCTCTTGTGTTTGTTGTGCGCTGTCGGTGCGAAAAGAACTATCGGCAGTTCGGCGGTTTTGCAAACGCTCTATATCAACTTCACTCACTACCAGTTGCGCGTCTTTTTTAAACCGTTCCCCACGTGCCAGCAACGCGCCATTTTCGCAGATAAGCGTTGTTCCGTCAAATACAAAATCAGTGGTAGATTCGCCCTGTCCGCCCGCGGCATATATGTAACCGCACCGGGCACGGGCCGATTGTTGGGCCACTAATTCGCGGGTATAGGTGTCTGCACCCACGAGTGCGGGCCGGGCCGATAAATTGCAAATCACGTCCGCCCCTTGCAGCGTTGCTAACGAAGACGGCGGCACGGCCGACCATAAATCGGTACCGATTTCCACCCCTACTTTTGCCCCCGCCACTTCAACTAATAAATCTGTTCCGGCGGGAACGAGTTGACCGCATAATTCCACTTCGCCGCCGTTCCAATCTAACGCGGAAGAAAACCAGCGGTTTTCTTCGCCGGATAAATACGTTTTAGGCACCACTCCCAAAATTTCCCCGCCATAGCAAACCGCCGCGGCGTTTAATAAAACCGTTCCCGCACGTACGGGAATCCCTACGGCAAAAACTACTTTTAATTGACGCGTACGAATAAGCAAATCAGCCAATGCTTTCTCTGCCGCCAACACTAACGCCGGTTTTAAAAATAAATCACCGCACGTGTAACCCGTTAAAGAGAGCTCGGGGAACACGACCAGTTCAACACGTGCTTTGGCGGCTTCACGCAGTAATTTTTCCACTTGCGCCGCGTTAAAAACAGGACTCGCTACTTGCACGGCGGGAACGGCCGCCGCTACTTTTAGAAAATGGTATTTATCCATAGTTAGCTCCTTAACGGTTACCGGATCGCCACCACTTCGTATCCGGCATTTTGTACCGCTTGTCTTAAAACCTCGTCGGAAACTTCCGCGGCGGCTTCCACCCGGGCTTCTTTACGTTGCAAATCTACTTTTGCCAGCACCCCCGGCAATGCATTTAACGCACGTTCCACATGTGCGGCACAATGCCCGCACGTCATACCTTCAATCACGAGAGTTTTATTCATAACGGTCTCCACATACAAAGGAAAATGTCAAAAGTAACCGCCTTATTTTCCCTTATAATTAGTATACTATTTATGAACGAAAAGGAAGAACTATGCAATTATCCGTTGTTATACCCGTGTTTAATGAAAACGAAGTCTTGCCGCAACTGCGCGCACGGCTGGAGCCGGTGCTCGCCAAGTGCACCACAGATTACGAAATTATTTTTGTAAATGACGGCTCTACCGACAACACGCTACCCTTACTTAAAACATGGGCCGCGCAAGATAACCGCATTAAAATCATCTCGCTTTCGCGCAATTTTGGCAAGGAAGCCGCCGTTACGGCAGGGCTTTCGGCCGCCACCGGGCAAGCCGTCATCATCTTGGATGCCGATTTACAAGACCCACCGGAAATCATCCCGCAATTTTGGGCCAAATTCAAAGAAGGGTTTGATAATGTCTATGGGGTACGGCAAGACCGCCGCGCCGATTCTTTTTTTAAACGCACTACGGCAAACTCGTTTTATAAACTCTACAACCGCTTGGCCGACACACCTATCCCGCATAACGCCGGCGACTACCGGCTACTCAGCCGCCGGGCGGTAAACGCCGTGCTCGCACTACCCGAGCGCGAGCGGTTTATGAAAGGGCTTTTTACGTGGGTGGGATACAAAAGCGTAGCGGTGCCTTTCACGCGCGAGAAACGCGCCGCCGGAAAAACCAAATGGAGCTATTGGAAATTGTGGAATTTTGCCTTAAACGGGCTGACAGCTTCCACCACCTTACCGCTTAAATTGTGGACGTATTTCGGACTATTTATTTCTTGTGTGTCCTTTGTGTTTGCGTTGTGGACGGCGTACAAAAAACTGGTATTTGGTAACCCGGTCAGTGGGTATACTTCTATTATGGTAGCGATTTTGTTTTTTAGCGGAGTACAACTGATTACGTTGGGTGTCATCGGTGAATATCTAAGCCGTATTTTTAATGAGGTTAAACAACGCCCCGCTTATTTTATTGACGAGAAAATAAACTTATGATTACACTTTTAGTCATTCTGTTGATGTTAAGCTTAAACGCGCTTTTAGCCGCGTACGAAATGGCCCTTGCGTCTATTTCCCGCACGCGCTTGTCGCTACTGCTCCAAAGCAAACAACCCGGCGCCGAAGCCGCTTTGTATATGAAAGACCACTTGGAGGGGAGTTTGGCGGTGGTGCAAATTGGCATTACGCTGGCGGGGGCCGTAGCCGCCGCGTTTGGCGGCTCGGACGCCGGAAGCCGTTTTGCTCCGTGGTTGTGTGAACACTTATATCTTTCCCGCCATGTTGCCAATGCGCTTGCTATGGTGTGCGTAGTATTGCCGCTTAGTTTTATTACCATTGTTTTTGCCGAACTGACCCCCAAAACTTTTGCCATCAAAAACAAAGAGCTCGTTGTTTTGAAATTATCATCCGCCATGCGCGTTTTATATGCGGTGCTCGCGCCGATTGTCAAAATTATGGAAACCATTGTCCGCACGCTTACACAAAAAGCAACCCGCACGCCGGACCCGAAAGAAATTCAACGTACCGCTATGGAAGATTTACGCACGGCGGCGGCGATTGCGTCTTCGTCGCGTTTATTTGGCAAGACGGAAGAAAAAATCGTGCTGACCAGCGCGCAATTTTGCGTGCGTAAAATACGCGAAATTCAAGTGCCGCTGGAGCAAGTCTATATGCTTAATGCGGACGATTCTATCGCCGATACGTTTGTCAAAGCGCATTTGGATATGCACACGCGCTTTCCCGTCCGCGGCAACCCCGACGATCCGCAAGATATCATTGGTTATTTAAACTTTAAAGACATTTTTCTCTCTACCAAAGTGGCGCAAGGAGCACCGACGTCTGCCCGCAACATCGTGCGTCCGATTTTGCGTCTGGAGGCCGATACCATTATCTCGGCCGCTTTGGAAAAAATGATGAAAAACAAGCAACACATTTGCTTAGTTACCGAAGAAAAAACCGTTACCGGTATTTTAACTTTGGAAGATATTTTTGAAGAAATGGTGGGCGAAATTGAAGACGAGTACGACTTTTTCCCCGCCTACATTCGTCCGTTCGGGCAAGCACTCGCCGCCAGTGCCCCTGCCAAAATGACTGACATTTTTGAACGGTTAGATTTACCCGTCCCCGCCGATGTTACCCCTACCACGACGGTAGAACAATGGGTCAGCCAAAAACTCGGCCACGAGCCCACCAAAAACGAGAAGATCCGCGCCAGCGGCATTTTGTTGGAAACGCGCAAATTCCGCCGCCATAAAATGATGGAAGTGCTCATCAGCAAAGCTGATTAGGGCATGGCGTAATAATATGAGCCCCCTCCCGCCTGTACTTGGGTAATAGCTTTGAACAATTTAGCACAATAAGGTCTACCCGCATTAATCGTATACGTTACCCCTCCATAAGAAACATTATGGGTACAGGTAAGCGTGTGTGGCGGAACACACCATCCGCTCTCTCCGCAACCCCACGATCCGTAAAAATAGGCAAAGCCTGCCCCTGCATAAGGACCGGTCAAACGACCCGCAAATACCGCATTTATTCCGGGAAAAAGTTGAATAG
This sequence comes from Candidatus Avelusimicrobium caledoniensis, assembly GCF_902756455.1. NCBI lineage: Bacteria > Pseudomonadati > Elusimicrobiota > Elusimicrobia > Elusimicrobiales > Elusimicrobiaceae > Candidatus Avelusimicrobium > Candidatus Avelusimicrobium caledoniensis. The sequence goes on from NZ_CACVRB010000006.1 coordinate 50,163, forward strand.
ACCAATCTTTATTGGAACGGGTATCTTGAATTCCGTAGAATGTAGCCCATTTTTCTGTTCCGTTAAACGGAATATCCACGGTTAAATCATCAAACGAAGTAGCGTATGTACCGTTAGCGAGATAATAATTTTCTTGCGCCTCGCCGACCGCTTTTAAGAGCGGGAAAATCGTTGCTGCGCGCGCTTTTTCCACCGCTTTTTGATATTGCGGCAACGCCACCGCCGCTAAAATACCGATGATAAGTACAACGACTAATAGTTCAATAAGCATGAACGCTTGTTTGTTTTTCATACAACCTCCTTTGTTTCATTTAATAAAAAGTAGAAAAAAAAAAAACGATGTCAAGGCCCCCTTGCCGGGGGCAGGCGTGAGGCCTAGGACCTCTTTTAAGGCATATGATGTTATCTTCTATAAAGCGGACTTCGTGTTATTCTGTAATGCTCTTTTCCGCTTTTCTGACGGCAGAAAAGCTCGCAAAAGACCGCCGTCCACGCTCATAAAAAGCAGTTAAAACAGGAAAATTTTTCAAACTCACTTCGTTCAAACATGAAAAATTTTTACCTGTTTTAACGCTTTTTAACGGCTCGCTATCGGACGGAACAACGACAATCAAATAAAAATGATAGGTCAGGTGTTAGTCTGACATTAAAATTAGTAAAATATATATATGACTTCCCCGTTTAAAATCCGGACCAAAGATTCGTCGTGCAAGGCGCGCACGGGCGTACTATATACCAAACACGGCGCGGTGCATACGCCGGTATTTATGCCGGTAGCCACGCAGGCGTGCGTCAAGGCGTTAACCGACGAAGATTTAAAAAATGCCGGAGCGGAGTGTCTGCTTTCCAATACCTATCACCTATATTTGCGCCCCACCACAAAAATTTTGCAACAAATGGGCGGTATCCATAAATTTATGCACTGGGGCGGGAGCGTGCTGACCGATTCGGGCGGGTTTCAAGTTTATAGCTTATCCAAATTTCGCAAGATTAACGACGAGGGTGTCACGTTTCAATCGCACCATGACGGCAGTAAACATCTTTTCACGCCGGAAAATGTAATTCAATTTGAAAGTGAAATCGGCTCTGATATTTGGACGATGTTAGACGTGTGCATCCACGCCAAAGACCCGTCCAAGCACGATGCACGCGAAGCGTTAAACATTACCAAACGCTGGGCCGAACGCGCCGCCAAAGCGTATGAAAAAACCGTGCCCGTGGAGCAAATTTCCGCTCAAGCGGACGGCAGTTTTTCCGTCGGAAATTCACTGTTATTTGGTATTATTCAGGGCTCTATTTTCCCCGACCTGCGCAAAGAGGCCGCGCTGCACATGGCCTCACTTCCCACGCACGGCTATTGCTTGGGTGGGCTGTCGCTAGGCGAAACGCTAGCACAAATGAACGAGGCCGTACTGGCCGTTACCGAGAATTTGCCCGAAGAAAAACCGCGCTATTTTATGGGGTTAGGCACCCCGGTAGAAATGCTAAACGCCATTGAGCGCGGGGTAGATATGTTTGATTGTGTGTGGCCCACGCGCGTAGCGCGCAACGGCATGGCCATGACAAGCACCGGGCGCGTGAACATCAAAAACGCCGAGTACCGCACGCAAGATATCCCGCTGGACCCCGAGTGCGATTGCTACACGTGCCGCCGTTATTCGCGCGCGTATTTATGCCACTTGTACCGCTCGGCCGAACTCACCAGCCACCGCTTAATGAGCATTCACAACATCCGCTTTTTAATTCGCTTAATGGAACGCGCCAGAGCGGCCATCGCAAGCGGCACGTTCCTATCGTTTAAAGAAGAAGTCATCAACAAATATCAAAGCTTTAAATAAAATTTATTTTTCGTACCAGTAATTCGTCGAATTATCCGTGAAAACAAGCGTGTTATATCCCATTAACGCGCAGAATTTACTGACTGTGTGTTCATAACAGTAAAATGTATTCCCTCTCGCACGAAAACCACCGTGATAATACGGCCCTTGATGAAATATAGCAAAGATAGTACCGCTGGAAAGAAACACCATACTATATTTGCCGGCACGACAATCGGTAGCATTACCATAGTTTTCAAGTTTACCGTCACAAGATCCATTAAGGCTGGGTTCTACCGCCAGCTCGTCAAAAGTGGTAGCATACGCATTGTTTGCCATGTGATACGCTTGTTGCGCTTCGTACAACGCCTTGGCGTCCGTGTATAATTGCGCGGCGCGGCTTTTCCACACCGTTTTTTGATACTGCGGCACCGCTACCGCGGCGAGTATGCCAATGATGAGAACAACAACAAGAAGTTCAATAAGCGTAAAGCCACCCACCCTGTTCGTCATTCCATACTCCACCCCGTTCGTCATTCCGCAGTGTTTCTGTGCGGAATATAACGGGGTGGATAAATAGCATTTCCGCTCTCCCATATTCCGTACTAAAACGCTACGGAATGACGAGGAGAGCGAGTCCTTTTTTACGTCAGAAATAGCCGTACCTACAACAACTTTCAAACATCTTTCCTTTTCCATAAAAACTCCTCCATTTAGTTTATGTTTTCCTAAATGGTATCAAAAAAAAAAACGATGTCAAGCTTTTTTCGCTTTTCTGACATCAGAAAAGCTAGCAAAAGAATGCCGCCCCTGGGCACCACAAAAAGCAGACAAATCGGGAAAATTTATAAACTCGCTACCGCTCAAACATATAAATTTTCTTCTCCGATTTGGCGCTTTTTGTAAACGGTGCTAAAGGGGCGGTTAAACAACAAACGACAAGCAACAAAAACAAATTTTTCTGCGAAAATAAACTAATCGGCTACCGGCTTGGTAACGGTAGATTTGGGAAGTAAACTAAACAGAATAAACGCGCTGAGCAGTTGTAAGGTAAACGCCGACGACGTCATTAAATACCGGTACACTTTCATATATTCTAACGACGGCTCCGGCCACAACGTATAAATTATGTTACCAACAAAACGCACGAGCGGCATACACGTAAAATCGGCATTGGTCAGCAGTGCCATAATGCCTTGCAAAACAGCAAGCGCCCACACTTGCCGCTCTTCAAGCAAAATAAACACCACTTGCCCAGCGTATAAAATCAGAAAACCAATATGTAAGCGCAGTAAAATACCGTCGTTAAAAATATCCCGCGCCACCAGCACCGTATTTGTCAACGCGCCCACCATGCACAAACAAAAAACAATTTGTACCCAAACATTTAAATTTAAAAAGCGCGTGAGAATTTTTTGCATACTTAGCGGTTTAACGATAGGGCCTTTTTACGCTCATAGACGGCTTGGGCTTGTTCAATAAGTCCGTCTAAAATCTGCGGGTAACTTTCGCCGCACGCTTCAAAAAGTTGCGGAAACAAACTCGTTTCGCTCATGCCGGGCAACGTGTTGATTTCAGAGAAATAATACGTGCCGTTTTTATCCATCAGAAAATCAGCGCGCGCCAACCCGCTACCGTTTAGCGCGTGGAACACGGCCATGCTGTCGGCGCGCATTTTAGCGGCAGTATCCGCGGGGATATCGGCCGGCACTTTTGTTTCGCACCCGCCTTCTACAATATATTTGGCGTTATAATCAAAAAATTCTCCGGCAATCATACGAAGCTCCCCGCACGCAGACGCTTTTACGTTTGCCCCCTCGCCATAAAGCGCGCAGAAAATTTCGCGGGCGTGGTCCACGCCTTTTTCTATCATTACATCACTGTCAAACTGAAGGGCAAAATCAATAGCGGGTTTTAATTCGTCCAGCGTTTTTACTTTGCGAACTCCGACGGATGAGCCCAAGCGCACCGGTTTAACAAACACCGGGAGCCCCTGTTTTTCCACCCAAGCGCGCAGTTGGTTTTCGTCATAAGAAGTCCGGCGGTGCACCGGGAAAAACGGCAACACCGGCACGCCGGCGCATTGGGCCAATAGTTTAGTAACTACTTTATCCATCCCCATCGCCGAGGCCAAAACACCACACCCTACATACGGTGTATCTAATGTTTCCAAAAAACCTTGCATGGTGCCGTCTTCGCAATTCGTGCCGTGAAGCACCGGGAAAAAGACATCTATTTTCACTTTCCACGAACCGTCTAATGCTTGCAAGTTGGTTTCCGGCGTTAAAACGGGCGTAATGGGTTTATCGTCCGCTTGGTGCGGTCCGCACGACTTTTGCAAAAACCAATACCCTTGTTTATCAATAAAAATGGGATAAATTTGGTAACGCTCCGACTTTTGCGTTAGCACGCGTACAACGGTCTGCGCGCTGTGTACGGACACTTCGTGTTCGGTTGATTTTCCGCCGTAGAGTACGGCAACTTGTAAACGGGTCATAAAAATTCCTTTAAAAAGGCCTGATTCAATCAGGCCTAAATTTTAGCGGTCCTCGTTGAAGATAGACCATTTAATGCGCCCGAGGAAGTTATCGGTTTTTTCCAAAAAATCTTCCCCTTCGCTTAAATCGGGATCGTCCTGCGCCGGGGCCACTTTAATTTCGGGCAAGTCGGCCTCGGTTTGCACTTTGGGCTTGGCCTCTTGCGTAATTTCCACCGGCGTATCTACGCGCGCTTCACGCACGGGGGCCGGCTTGGAGGCCGCGGGAGCGGCGGCTTGCACAGGTTGCGCTGCTTGCGCGGCTTGTACGGGCGCGGCCGGTTGCACGGACGGTTTAACCGGTTTTAAAGAGCCGTAAACACGCTTGGACGCCTTAGCCACCACCGGAGCGGCAGGGGGTTGAGGGGTTTTTGTAATTTGTTGTTCCAAGTGAGTTTGGCGCGCAGCCAGTTGCTCGTTTTGGGCGGATAACTGTTGGTTTTGGGCGGCCAGTTGTTGGTTCTGCTCGCCCAATACTTCAATTTTCCCTTTGAGTTCTTCAATAACCGCGTCGTTGCTGTTAATTTTCTCCAATAAGATTTTGAAATTCTTTTCCAACTGGTCTTTCTCGCCGCGCACGGCGTCCAATTCGTTTTGGGTAGCTTGCAACTGCACGGTAAGTTCGTCGCGTTGGCTCTCCAGCGAACGCACGGTTTCGGCGTAAATGGCCTGTTGGTTTTGGCTTTGCAAGGTATTATTTTCTTGCAAGGCGGCCATTTCGTCACGCAACGATTGGAGTTCTTTTTCTTTCTCGGCCAGCTGTGCCAAAAGTTGTTCTTTTTCGGCGGCGACTTCGTGGAGTTTGATGTTTTCCGCGCGCAAGGTTTCAATTTCTTCCACTTGTTTCATACAAGTTTCGGAAATTTCTTTCAGTTGCGTTTCCAAACTGTTCACGCGTTGCTCGTACGCTTGGCGGATAGAAATGATACGTCCTTCAAAATCAAATGATTTAAACCGCGCCTCGGCCTGACTGAGTTGGTTGCGCAGCGACAAAATTTCTTTAGCTTGCTCGGCTGATTTTTTGAGCGCGTCCATTTTTTCCTGTTGTACTTTTTTAATCTCGCGGTCCAGTGCGCTATTGACGGCTTTTAACTGCGAGGCCTTTTGGTGCAAGCTGGAAATAATGCGCTCTTTTTCGGCCTGTTCGGCTTGGTGTTTACGTTCTTGGGCCTGACGGTAAGCATCGGGCTCGTATTGGTCAATAGGTGCGTGCGTTGTCGGGCGGGGTGCCACGTCAAAACTGCGTTGGATATCCGGCTCGCGCCAAACGGGCGTACGTTCTTGTTGGGCGCGGGTTAAATTTTCCACACTGGCACGTAAGTTAGCAATAGAAAAGGATAAATGGTCTAAAAACGATTCGCGGTCGCGTTGGCGTTCAATGTGTTCGCGCGTATGGGCGAGCTCGGACAAGATTTTTTCGTTTTGCCGCTCGGATGCGTCAAATTTTTCTTCCAACTCTTGTACTTTTTGCTCTAACTTTTCAAATGAACGGGCGTACTGATTAGAAGGATCCGACGGGGCTTTTTCCCGTTGGGAAGACGGTGTAAAATTAAATGTATTTAAATTAGGGTCTTGAAATTTCTCTAAAAATTGGGCGATATCGCCTTGTCCGTTAGACGGATTATTTTCTAATGCCATAATGCTCCCGTATCTACGCGTATGCGCGTATCTATCTTATTTAACCACAATAAACGGGTTACTGTCAATAATTTTTAAGACGGAAAATTGGAGTGTACCCGTTGCGAAATCACACCAAACCCCCTCACAGAAGATAACATCATACCCAAACAGCGGTTTTAGGCCGTATGCCCGGCCCGGCGAGGGGGTTGACAAATCAAAAAAAAAACGATAATAAAGGAACGCGAAAAAATATATAAGGAGAATTTTATGCAAAAAAATATAAATGTAGGTCAGGCTACGCCTGACAATGTTTCG
>NZ_CACVRB010000007.1:0-62052 GCF_902756455.1 Candidatus Avelusimicrobium caledoniensis
TTTATAAGAGTTAGGGCGTAATTCTACCGGTTTGATACGAACAATGCGGGTTACGCCTCTTACCGGGATCCCTCCCGCTAACGAAGGCGTAACACTGCTGAACAATAAAGAAAAACTGAGTAACAAAGCTAATAGTTTTTTCATAAATATCCTCGTAAAAATATTATTTTTTACAATCCTGATACTGTTATTCTAAATCAAAACAAGAACAAAAACAAGAGACAAAAGACCTATTTTTCTTCTAGGACCTTTTGACCCTTATTTCTGTCAAAGGTACAACTTAAGTATAGTGGAAAAAAAAGATTTTTCAAGGTAAAAATTTACCAATCGGCATCTTTCCCTAACACGGAAGTAGGCAACATTTCGCCGAAGGTCAGCGTGCGGGGAACTTCATGCACCGTTAAACGTTGGGAAAGAAAATGACGGATATCTGCCATTTGTTCCGGTCCGTATCCTTCGTTAAGCACGATAAACGCTTTGAGGCGTTCTCCTTCGTCCGGACGCATGAGCCGCACACGGCATTGTTTCACGGCGGGATGTTGGGACAAGACTGTTTCCACCCGTTTGGGCGAAACATTTTCGCCCGCTACTTGCACACATTCATCCAACCGGGAAACCGGATATAAAAAACGCTCGTTTTTCATAACCACTTGGTCGGGAAGCGGTTGCCATGCATTGTTGCCGCTACGTTTAACAAGCGGATTTTTTTCTTTACGGGAAATATCCCAAAACGGCAACATTTCAAACGGGGTACCGGCTTGGGTACGAAAAGCAATGGCCCCTGTTTCACTGGAGCCGTAAATTTCCGTAAACCGGGCCGCTCCGGCATCAAATAAACCGGCAATAATTTCATCTTTGCAAAGTGCCGTGGAAGAAAGCACATGCACATCGGCCGGAAATTTATTTTCACAACGCAGCCAATAATTCCAAAACGACGGAAACCCGACCACCAAATCGCCCGGTTGCAACAGCGTTTGCCACGATTGGGTCGGTATTGCCGGCAAGATAATAACGGGTACTTGTAACGCATGCGGTAAAATAACGGTAAAGGTAAACCCATATAGATGATTAGACGGCACCAACGAAACAACCCGCGTTACTCCGTCAAACAAACGGACCAACCCGTGCGCTTCCTCCCACATCATATTGACGGTATGCACACACTCTTTAGGTTGTCCCATACTGCCGGAAGTTAAAAAGACAAGTTGCTGGTTTTTAAGGAACGACGCATACGCATAATCGGTCATGCGCTCTAAGGTGGAAAAGGAACGCAACATGTAGCCAAACATGGTAGCGGCTTTTTCTTCCGCTATTTTTTTAACAGCCGACGGCAAATTTTCCCAAAGTCCCTCGGTATCGTCATCAAAAACAGCCAACGCGTCGGCCTGATGACTGGCCAACTCCGTGCGTAACAAATCGCCGATAATGCGGTAAATATCTTTTCGCTGTAACATAGTTATTTCGTCCGGTGCTCTTTGACGTACTGCGCCAACGCACCTAATGTTTGGAACATTTCACGGACCCGGTGCATATTTTCAAATGCAATACCGTAGCGTTTTTGCAACGATATAATCAGTTCCACGGCATCCAAGCTGTCTAAGCCGAGGCCTTGTTCGGCAAACAAGGGCGTACTCTCACCGCAACGGCTTAAATCTACGCCGCTTAAATCAATGCAGGACGCAATCATTTCTTTCAGTTCGTCAATCGTTTGTTGCACCTTTATTTCTCCGCAAATCTACCAGAATACATATATTTTATAAAAATGAAGTCCGTTCGTCCACGGCTTATTGGCTATTTGTCAACCGACTATTAAAAAACATAAAATATAGGTATAGTTATGCACGTCAAAGCACCCCGCATCAGTAAAAAATGGATGATTTTTTCCGTTACCGCCAACGGGACTTTTATGTCTACGTTATCGGCGGGCATTGTAAATATCGCACTGCCGACAATGTCCGAGCAGTTTAATGTATCTTTGGCCAGTATCCAATTAGTGGTCAGCTTATATTTACTCGTGCTAACGTGTTTGCTACCCGTATTTGGTAAACTCAGCGACTTATACAGCCGCAAATGGATGTATTTAGGCGGCTTTATAGTGTTTGGAGCGGGGGCATTGTTTGCGGCGATTGCCAACTCTTTTCTAACTATATTACTGGCTCGGGCGGTACAAGGTATCGGCTCGTCAGCGATGATGGCCACTTCCCAAGCGTTAATTGCGCAAGTGTTTCACGGCTCGTCGCGCGGGAAAGCGTTTGGGGCTATTGGCGCGGTGGTCGCGTGCGGTTCGCTGGCCGGGCCCGGCATCGGCGGAGCACTTATTCAAGCGTGGGGATGGCGGTCTATTTTCTGGCTGACAATTCCCATTTGTATATTAGGTGTGTGGCGGGGCATTTATTTAATTCCGCGTTTTAAAGGTAACAAACGCTTGAAAATGGATTACCTCGGCGCATTTTATTACACGCTAACCAGCTTTACCTTTTTATATGCACTAAATACCGCCGCCGAAAAGGGGTGGGGCAGTCTTTTTATATTGGGCTCGTTTGCAACGTCGTTTATTTTCTTTTTGTTATTTTTCAAGCGGGAACGTACGGCCAAATACCCGTTTATCGGGCTGTCTATTTTTAATATAAAGGCCATTTCGTACGGGTGTCTGGTCGCGATATTGGGCTACACCGCACTTTTTACAAACTCCGTATTATTACCTTTTTATTTAGCCGACATTATGCACTTGGATCCTATCCATATCGGCATGCTGATTTTACCCTTCCCAATTACATTGGCGATTACCTCGGCGGTATCCGGTGCGTTATGTGCCAAGTGGCCGGCACGCATTATTACAACGGCGGGATTTGTGTTACTACTTATTTCTACGCTGATGTTTGCGTTTATCGGCCAAGCACCGAGTTTATCTTATATTGTACTGGCGCAGCTGATCATGGGAGCCGGTAGCGGCACGTTTCAAGTGCCGAACAATAACACAGTCATCAGTGCCGCACCCAAAGGCAAATTGGGCGTGGTAGCCAGCGTCAATGCGCTTTCACGTAATATCGGCATGATTGGCGGAATCGCGTTGTCCGTAGCGATATGTGTACTGGTGCAACATTATTTGCAAGGACACGGCCTAGCGCACAACCCGGCTTTTATCGGCGGATACCAAGCGGCCATGTTCTTTGGGGCCGTGTGTTCGGTGGCGGGGGGAATTTTATCGGCCAAAAGGTAAATGGGTCTTTATTACCCGAACAAATAGGTCCAAATGCCCATTTCTTTTTTTTACATTTGCGCTATAATATAGGAGTATTTTAAGTAGCAAAGGAGACCTAACTGTGAAAAATACCATGCGTTTATTTTGCCTCAGTATACTACTGAGTATAGCCGCATTAAGTGCGCAGGCGGCCACGTTTTACCAACAACCCGACGGGGAAATTATTATGAATCTTTCCACCCCGGCCGATGCAACGCGTTTGCTAACATTATTCGGGAATAAAAAGCCCAGCCCGTTGCCTGGGGAAGAAGGGGGTCAACCGCTTGTTCCGCTTACGTTTTCCGAGCAAGATTTCAATCTCGCCCAAGCCAAACTGATCGCGTATGTGCGCGACGTAAACTGGAAAACGGGGTTTAACCTCACGTTACGTGATGCCGGATTTTTCCGCCGGTTGAAAATTATTTTTACCGGTGTCATGGAGTATACGCGGCCTTACCGCATGAGCGTAAGTGCCGTATACCCGGACTTGGAAAACCAACTGGCAGATATGGAAGATGAACTGATAACCGTTCTGCAAGATTACGCGACGGCCACGACATTTGATAGAGCCATTGAACTCTCTTTAATCGGCTTGCGCTACGCCATTTTAACCGATAAACCGTTCCTGCTACTTTTTGTGGACGAGGGCCAATATAACGAGTTAATCAATTTAGATAAACGGTTACAACCGGATAAAGCATCTGCTATTGAATCTTTGATGAATAATATGTATAAGTTTTTTGCGTATCGTGCCGTATATATGGAAAACGGATACGAACAACACGGCTATGACACGAATACCGAGCAACTTATTAAAATTGCCAAAATGGGTGACGGGGACGCTCTGCATACGTGGGAAAAATTAGCCGAATTTGCCGAAAAAATGTATATCTATGAGGCAAAAGGCGATTTGGACCCGGGCAAAGAACGCGACGTCCACCTCCCGCGGTTGGAATATGCCATGCGCCGTGTTAAACACGATTTAGATGTGGAAAAGAAAGCGGCCAACATCGCTTACAAAGACCCGGCTTATGAAGAAGTTGTGACGGAAGCTAGGCAAGAAGGTCCTAAACAACCGACGTTGAAAGAAGAAGCGTTGCAATTACTCCAACGTAGCACGAAAGAACAAATCAAGGAAATGATTCTCAAACATTGTCTTAACTAGGAGTATTTATGAAAGGCATTATTTTAGCAGGTGGGGCCGGCACCCGGTTATATCCGGCCTCGTATGCAATTTCTAAAATTTTGTTGCCGGTGTACGATAAACCGATGATTTACTATCCGCTGTCGGTGCTCATGCAAGCGGGCATACGCGAGATTTTAATCATCACTAACCCGGAAGACGATGCTAACTTTAAAAAGTTACTCGGCGACGGCAGTTACTGGGGGTTAAAACTCTCCTACAAAACACAACCCATTAAACGCGGTATTGCCGATGCGTTTTTACTGGGCGAAGAATTTATCGGCTCGGATAGTTGCGCGCTAATTTTAGGCGACAACTTATTCTACGGAAACGGCTTTGAGCGGTTGTTAAAAGCGGCGTGTTTGCGCAAAACGGGAGCCACCGTATTTGCATACGAAGTAGCCGACCCGCAACGCTTTGGCGTAGTGGAATTTGACAAGGACGGACGGGCCGTATCGCTGGAAGAAAAACCAAACGAACCCAAAAGTAATTTTGCGGTAACGGGGTTGTATTTTTACGATAATCACGTCGTAGAATATGCCAAAACATTAAAGCCGTCCGCACGCGGCGAGTTGGAAATTACCGACCTAAATAAACTATACTTGCAAGCCAACAATTTGCATGTTACCACGTTAGAGCGCGGCTTTGCCTGGTTAGACACCGGCACGCACGAGAGCGTGTTGGAAGCCGCCAACTTCGTGCGCAGTATGCAATTTAACCAAGGCGTAGAAATTGCGTGTTTGGAAGAAATTGCCTTGCAACACGGGTTTATTACACCGCAAGAATTAAAAGTGCAACTCATGGAACGGCCCGACAACGTGTATTACAACTTTGTACGGCGGCTTGTCAAAGAGAAATAAAAAAACATTTGTCATCCCCGAATGTTTGGCGGCCCGCAGGGTTCGGGGATCTGTTCCTCTTTCTGAAACGGCAATAAGGTTGAGATTCCCGACAACATTCCTCGGGAATGACATCTTTAATTTTTAAAGCCGCCCGTTTGGGCGGCTTTTTTTATGTTACTTTCAATTTCTACGGTAACGAAAAAATATTCACATAGGCCGGTTCATAGACAAGTGTACCACGCATTATTTTTTGGCAATAATCACCCGTCGTTTTTTCAAACGTAAGCGTCGTATTTGATTTCCACTCCGCGCAATAAAGCATATTTTTTTGCCAGTGGGGATTATTGCTGGAAAGATTGAAAATAAAACCGGCCCCGGCATAAGATCCTCTCAAACGGGTCGCATAGATTTCATTGGTATCGCTGTTATATAATTGTATAGACCAATCTTCGTTAGAGCGGGCATCGGTCGCATAGGATATAATTTTAGTGTTTCCGCTCCACGCTATATCAAGGTCCAACTCATCAAAGGTCCGGGCATATTCGCCGCTGGCCATATAATACGCTTGCGCGGCTTGGGCTACGGCTTTAACAAGAGTAATTCCCTGCGTGGCTTTGCTTTTTTCTACAACTTTTTGATATTGCGGCAACGCCACCGCCGCTAAAATACCGATGATTAACACAACAACTAATAATTCAATGAGTGTAAATGCCTGTTTATTTTTCATATTCTGCTCCTTTTTAATAGCTGTTACCAACAAATAAAATGTAGCAAAAAAAAAAACGATGTCAAGCTTTATTTTTCTTAGGCGAAAAAACAAAAAATACCCTCGTTATATTTCGCGCAGAAACATGGCGGGATGAGAAACAAGGGGAAACAGCGAAAGGGACGGCCCGCCGCCCCAAAGAATGACATTGTAGAAGATTGCCTGATTTGTCAGATTTGAGATAGATTTGCGCCGCTAGTTGCCCGTATAGGCGTGGTGGTAATCACGTCAAGGGCAAGGCGGCGCAAAGATACTCAAATGTGGCAAATTGTTGGCCCTAAAGAGCAACGAAACCTAAAACATTTTGTTTTAGGTTTCGTGCGCAAAACGCAAGATAACATCCGTCGTTATCTACTAATAATTTTCCGGGCGGATCATAAAATACGCTTGCGGGTGATTACACACGGGGCATACTTCGGGGGCTTTTTCGCCAATGACTACGTGTCCGCAGTTGGCACACTCCCACATCACAATACCGGCTTTTTTAAACACTTCGTTCGTTTCCACATTCTTTAAAAGTTTGCGGTAGCGTTCTTCGTGCATTTTTTCAATTTTGCCTACGGCTTCAAACATAAAGGCCAATTTGTCAAAACCTTCTTCTTTGGCTTCTTTAGCAAAGGTGGCGTACATATCGGTCCACTCATAATTTTCGCCGTTGGCGGCATCTAACAAGTTAACGGTCGTGGTGGGAATATCGTTATCATGCAAGGCCTTGAACCACAATTTAGCGTGTTCTTTTTCGTTGTTGGCGGTTTCTTCAAAAATTTTTGCAATTTGAACAAACCCTTCTTTTTTCGCCTTAGATGCGTAGTACGTATATTTGTTGCGGGCCTGAGATTCACCGGCAAAAGCGGTCATCAGGTTTTTTTCGGTTTTAGATCCTTTGAGTTCCATTTTTCTCTCCTATTTTTTTACAAACATACAGCGCGCTATTTGCGACACCGTTTGCAAATTCCTTTGTACTGCAAATTGATTTGACGCACGTCCCCGCATAAAAACGCTTCCTTGAGGGGGAGCATCATGTGGTCCAAGTTATAAAAAATATCATACACTTCGCCGCAATGTGAACAAATAAAATGCGCGTGCGGGCGCAAGTCTCCGTCAAAACGTTCTTTAGCGGGTGTCCCCACGCGAATCAAAAGTTCCATTTTCTCTAACGAAGAAAGGGTACGGTATACCGTATCCAACGATACATTGGACAATTTATGGCGCACTTGCTCAAACACATCTTCTGCGCTGGGATGACTGCGCGACGAAGCCACCGTTTTAAAAATCTCACGGCGTTGGTTTGTGACGCGCAACCCGCGTTTACGGCAATGTTGTTCAAACACCGCCAGGCGCGAGGCGATTTCTTCCGGTGCAAGCGTGGCAATAGGCATAAGCTTATCCGTAATTTTTCCTAAGTAAGTATATCATATTTTGATAACTGTGATTTTTTTGCTATGCTTTACGTAAGATGAAAAATAATGCGTATTACCATACCGCTATTATCGGAGCAGGCGCAAGCGGACTGTTTTGCGCGGGCAGCTTTGATGCTCCCAAAATTGTATTGGAAGCCAATGCAAAACCTGCCTTAAAAGTAAGTGTGTCAGGCGGAGGAAAGTGTAATTTTTCCAACCGTTTTATTTCCGCGTCCAATTACACCAGCCAAAACAAACACTTCTGTAAAAGTGCGTTGGCCGCGTTTAAACCCACCGATTTTACTGCTTTATTAGACGAAGAACATGTCCCGTGGGAAGAACGCGCCAACGGTCAACTTTTTGCAAAAAACGCCCAAGATATCGTACACTTTTTAGTCAAACGCGCCCAAGCGCACCACAGCGAAATTGCTTTAGGCATACGCGTATTAAGCATAAAAAAAGACACCACCGGCTTTGTACTTTTCACCTCAAGCGGGCCGGTACGCGCCCAACATGTGGTATTGGCCAGTGGGGGCGTGTCTTTTCCTGCCTTGGGGGGGAACAGTTTTTCCGGTAAAATCGCACGTCAATTTGAGCTGAATTTTATAGAGCAACACCCGGTATTGTGCGGGCTTACTTTCCCTAAAAATTTACGCCCGTTATGCACGCAACTGACCGGAAACAGTTTGCCTGTACGCATACGGCAAGGCAAACATATTTTTGAAGGGCAACTGCTCTTTACGCACGACGGTATCAGCGGCCCCGCCGTATTGCAACTGTCGCTTTTTTGGCAACCGGACTTGCCCGTAGAGATTGACTTCCTGCCGAATCAAAATGCCGCGGAAATTTTGGTCGCACATAAAAACTCCACGCATACGCTTTCATCGGTATTTGGCTTGCCGCATAAACTAGCCAAAACCTTATTAGCAAGTTGCGATGGCCCGCTTGCTACCGCCACGCGCGAACAACTGCGCACCGCCGTACAAACCCTTCACCATTTTTCGTTTACCGCCACAAGTACCGCCGGATATACCAAAGCCGAAACTACCGCCGGAGGCATAGATACACGCGAAATAGATTCCTCCACATTGCAAGTACGCCGCGAACCCGGCTTATTTGTTACCGGAGAAGCGTTAGACGTAACAGGCAACCTAGGCGGTTACAATTTGCATTGGGCATGGGCCAGTGCTTTTGCGGCCGCCCAAGCGTTGCGTCAACGTTTTTAAATAAATTTATCCAACGGTAAACGGATGAATTTTGATATAATTAAAGTAGATTAACAGGACTAATTTATGGATATCAGAGAACCTCATTCTTTTATTGCTTTATTTTTTGCCAGTTTTCAACTTATTAACCGCGCATTCGGTGCGCTGTTTGGTTTTGCGCTAGCCGCTATTATCGGCTACGGGTTAATTGTCGCGCTTACCTTCACTCCCGTACCCCAATTTGTAACGGCATTGTTGTTGGCGTTTTACTCTATCTTTTTGACCGTTGTATTTTTTAAACTCTTAGCCGCTAAAGCAGAAGAAGATAATTTGTCGCTACCGGATTTATCCGCTTCTTCGTTATTACCCACGATATACATGATTATTTTGTTCCTGTTATTAGGCTTCATCGCTCTGTGTGTCGGCTTTGTTCAACGCGTGATAGGTACAGATCCTTCTCTGCCGGTACGTATCGTTATGGGTGTAGTAGCTTTCATTTTTTACGTAGGCACTTTTTTTGCACCGCTCGTAGTAGCCGTACGGGAACAAAACCCCATCGCCGCGCTTGTGTACGGGTTCCAGTTGTCCAAACGTCATGTGTTTTACGTAATAGCCACCCTAATTCTTATGGCCTTAACTCCCACAGTGATTATGGGGGCAATCGGGTATGGTTTGTACGTAACAATTCCGCTTTATTTTGCCGACAGTTTTAATTTAGCCCACTTGTCTGCTCCGTGGATAGGGGTAGGGGTAGTGCTTGTGCTTATCGCTCTATTTATACAACTGGCCATGGCCGCCTATTATGTGCTCGTCTTTTTAAACTTAGACTACCGAGACAACCGTTTAGCAACGCCCGAATTGCCCCAAGCGCAAATTACGCCGCAACCCGGGCAAGTGTTGCCGCCCGGAGCAGGTCCGGCCGCCCAAACCTATCAGGATATGCAAGTTACCAAAGCGTCTGTAAAATCTAACGCGACCGAAGATTTATTAGACCAGCATTTAGACCAAGTTTACCAACCAAAGAAGGAAGATATGGTGCAATATACCGAAGAAGACCGTATGCCTACCATCCTGTTTGATGACGACATGGCCCAACAAATGGAGTTGAATCGCCAAAAATGGGAACAAGAAAAAGCAAAATCGCATAACCGGGGAAATGCCGACCATAACGAAGGCGACTCTCCGATTAAAATATCTAAATAATTTTTTAGAGCGGCTAAGTCCGCTCTTTTTTGTATAGAAATAGCATGGAAAACTTATTTTTGCAAATTTTTAATGTATTAGGCGCGCTGGCGATATTTTTGTTCGGCATGAAAATCATGAGCGACGGTTTGCAAAAAGCCGCCGGAGAGAAATTGCGCCACTTGCTTGCCGTAGCCACTTCCAACCGTATAGCGGCTACTCTTTCCGGAGCTGTGATGACGGGGCTTGTGCAATCGTCCAGTGCCACCACCGTCATGGTAGTAGGGTTCACCAGTGCCGGTTTACTTACGCTGTATCAGGCCTTAGGGGTCATCTTCGGTGCCAACATCGGCACGACTACCACCGCGTGGATCGTCAGTTTATTCGGGTTTAAAGTACAAATTTCGCTGTTTGCTTTGCCGGTAATTGCTATTGGTTTTTTTGCACAATTTATTTCTAACCGGATTTTAGTTCGCCGTTTGGGCGAAACACTGGTCGGATTTGGGTTACTTTTCTTGGGACTGGAACTGATGAAAAATGCTATCCCGGCCGATTTTGCCCAACACCCGCAACTGGCCGCTTGGCTGAAGCAATTTAACCCGGACAGTTTCTTTCATCTGCTTATGCTCATCCTAAGCGGGGCGGTACTGACGGTTATTTTACAATCGTCCAGTGCCGTTATGGCCATGACGCTTACGTGCGCGGCGGCGGGCATTATTCATTTTCCGGCGGCTTGTGCACTCGTACTGGGGGAAAACATCGGCACTACTATTACAGCCAACCTAGCCGCTTTAGGCGCAAGCAACAACGCTAAACGTGCGGCCTTAGGACACTTTTTATTTAACTTTATCGGCGTATGCTGGGTAACCTTGCTGTTCCCGCAATTTATCCGGTTGGTTGACTCCTTCGTGCCCGGTTCGCCCTATGCACAAGAAACAGCCGTGCTTACCGCCATATTGCCGTATCATATTTCTGCGTTTCATACGCTATTTAACTGTTTAAATACGTTACTGATGTTGCCGCTACTTAAGCCGCTGGCCCGCTTGACATTGCTGTTTATCCCCAAAACCAAACGGGAGGATAAAAACGAATATGATTTGCAATTCTTGGCCACCGGGTTTATGCAAACGCCGGAATTAGCCCTTATCGCGGTGCGTAAAGAAATTGAACACATGATGCGGTTGATTACCCAAATGACAGACAAATTGATCCATGCCGTCAAAGTAGAAGATCCGCAGATGTTTACCCAACTCATTGCCGATGTGAAAGAATCGGAACAGGCCACCGACGTATTGGAACATAAAATCAATTTATACCTAGCTAAGTTGATTCACGGGAACATGTCCCGCCATGCCGTAGCGCAAGCATTTTCGCTCTTAGACATACTTAACAGTATTGAACGCATGGGCGATTGCGGCGAAAAAATTGCCCGCATTTTGGAAAAATTCCACACGCAAGAACCTTTTTCCGCCAGTGATATTGACGATTTGCAACGCATCGCCCGGCTGACAAAACAAGTTACCAAGCTTACCCGTAAAATACTGATAGATTTTCCGCAAGATACGCTTGCCTGGCGTAAGCAAGCCCAAGCAAATTTGGCCCAAGCGTTAGCAGACGAAACCCATTTAAATAACCTACGCAAGCAACTCTTGCGCGATCGGCGCGAGCGTATTTTAGCCGGACAAACCGTATCGCCCGACGCGATTACCGCATACGCGGATATCTTAAATAATTTTGAACGCATCGGCGACTATGCATTGCGTATTGATGAAAATTTGCTCAGCCGCTATACCAAGGAGAAAACCGTATGAATTTTAAACCCGGTATACTTTGGACGGACGTAAAAACTTTTTTCCCCATGCTGTGGGCCATTTTACGCGGCAAATATAAAATGCCGTGGAGCACACTTGTATGGGCATTTGTTTGTGTCGTATATTTAATCAGCCCGATTGATGCATTGCCTGACGTCCTGCCGTTGTTGGGCATTACCGATGACGGTGCTTTTGTAATTTGGGTGCTTACGTTACTGCATAAAGATTTAGTGGCATTTCGCCAACAACAAGCCGCCACATCGGCGGTTATCTTAGAAGCCGAGGTTATTAAAACAGAAAAAAATAATTCTGTTTCAAAAAAATTATGAAAAAACTTATTAAATTAGCCAGTATCCTTTTCTTGTCGCTAGCCGTGCTGTGCGTGATGGGGTTAATTACGTTGCGGCTGATGTTCCCGCCGGAAAAAATTAAACAGATGACGTTAACCTACGCGCAAAACACGCTCCACCGTGAAATAAAATTTGACTCCGTTTCTTTTAATTTAATCGGCGTTACGCTAACCAATTTTGCGATGTCCGAGGAAAATTCGTTTGCACAAGGCACTTTTGTAAAAGCTGACCGCGTAGAAGCCAAAGCCGCTTTGTGGCCGTTACTTAGAAAACGGATAGAAATTGCCGCCGTGCGCATAGACGGGTTAGACGTATTTATCCAAAAAAATAAAGACGGCTCTTTTAACTTTGACAGTTTTTCTTCCAACGGGGAAACACCTACCGATCCCGAACAACCCGCGGACGAACCTGCGGCCGGACCTCTGAAGATAACGGCTCAGTTAATTAAAATTCGCGATTGCGATTTTTACTATAAAGATTTGCAAACCGGCTTATCCAGTGCGCTGGAAGATTTGGATATCCAGCTGGCCAATGTGGCGTTAGATAAACCGTTCCCAGTGACGATTTCGTTTACCAGCAAAACCAAAGATAAGACGGGCTTATCAGTTTCCATACCGGTCAACATTGCGCTTAACGTGTTTTTAGCCAACTTGGAAATGCCCCAAGCATATGTGGAAATTTCCAACGCACAAGCCCAGTACAATCACATTAAACTATCGTTACAGGGGAAAGCAGAAAATTTGGAAAACCCGCACGTAGACATTGCGGGAACTATTACCGGGATAGACAATTTCTCGTTCAAAGATTTTTTGCCCGATCTGCCTAATTTTACGTTACCCGCCTTGCACATACTGCTCAAGGCCGATGCCGATTTGGATAAATCTTCCGCCACCGTTCACAATGCCGCGCTGCGCATTTTGGACAGTGCACTAAGTACCAACGGTATTATCGGATGGGGGGGAGAAAATGTTACGTACCGCCTAAGCGGAAAATTGCAGGCCGACATCGCCCAAATCGTCAAAATGACCGACGACACCGGCTTTGACCCCAAAGGCACGCTCAGCGGCACTTTTACCGCTACCGAGAAAAACGACGGGCAAGATGTCAGCGGCTCGGTAACACTCAAAAATGTCAGCGCACTTTACCCGCCTTTTACATTGACAAACACTAACGGAATCATCAAAATCAACTCTTTAGACGATATTTCCTGTGCTTCTTTAACCGGACTTCTGAACAACGAAAAGTTTACGGGCTCGTTTGCGTACAAAAACATCAAAGATGTATTAGATTTAACCTTAAAATTAAATTTGGATAAATTGACACTCACGCAATTCCCGTCGTTTGACCAACCTGCCGAAGATACTATTTCATCCGGCACACAAACGGTTACTCCGGATTCGGCCGCTGCCGAACAAACATACATGAACATCAAGGCCGATTTGGCTATTGGTCCCGTCAGCGTACCGTACTTCCGCACCGACGGCGTTACCATACAATCGGCTCTTACAAACGTCAGCGCGGATATGCAAAAAGCAAACGGTACGGTTTCTTTTGCACTTCAGCCCGGGGCCATTACGGATATAGAAAATTTACTCAAGCAAAGCAAAGCCGTGCGTATCATTTTACTGCCGCTGGGGTTACTTAACAAAGTGGGTAAAAAATTAAATTTAAATCTCTTTGAGGCCGAAAACCAAGCCAAAAAAGGCGAAATTGCCATGACCAAAGCCGAGGGGAAATATACGTTTACTAACGGCGTTATGAACATTGATACAACCACATTTGAGTCTTCCCTTACCAATTTAAACGCAAGCGGCACGGCTGATTTTAACACAAACGCACTCAACATGAAGGCCTCGGCCACCTTGCTGACGAAACAAACGCCCGTTGTTATTAAAATCGGCGGAACGATGGATAACCCAACGGGGAAATTAGACGTACTGCACACGGTTACTTCGGTAGTGGGGGGCATTTTAAGTTACCAAACCGCCAAATCGGCCGCAACAGGCACCGCGGGAGCCGCTACCTCTGCTGCCGAAGGAGTATCTACTGTGGCGACGGAAACAGCCAAGGGCGTTTCCGTTGCCGCCAAAGATACCGCTCAAGCGGCCAAAGCTACCGTTAAAGCCATCGGCAATTTATTTAAGAAAAGCGAACCCTCCGCCGAAGAAACATCCGCCAAATAAACCTTTCGCTGTTCATCAGATACGACAAAAGGCCCAGAGAAAATCTGGGCCTTTTGTCCCTTGTTACATACGTATTTTTCCCTTATACTGTTAGAAGAGGTTAACGCTATGCAAAAACGGTTTACTTTATGGTTGGTCTGTGCGGTGCTTTTCACCCTTGCTCCCTATGCCGCGGCGCAAGGGAAGTTTCGCGTGGCGCGTCCGTCCTCGTTTAAACCGACCGTTAAGGTGTCTCAACCGGCATCCGCAAGACCCTCTTTCCAACCGTCCGTTTCTGTTTCTAACCCAAGCGTCCGGGGAGCTGTCCGTGCGCAAGGAACTTCTGCCCCGGTTCAGTCCCCTGTCCCGCTAACGCCGCATACGTGGCAAGCCCCTACCGCGGCCTTTCCGTCGCAACAATTGCAACACGGCGTGCAACAACGCATTAACGCCGTTGAAACACAAAAACGTATCGGTCCTGCCGCGGGTGCCAATAACTACGTACCGCCCATGCCTCCGGCAAACACGTTGCAGACGTTGGACTTCCCGGAAGATGACCGCCCGTTATCCGAAATTTGGGGGCTTAATAAACTTTTCATCAGCGAGCTGGAAAAATTTGACGGCCGTCTGTTTGAGATTTCCGATAATTTGGAAAACATCCAAAACGCACTAGCGCAAGGGACCCAACTTTCCCCGCAACAATTCTCACGCGTTCAAGCCGCTGCCATTTATTTCCGCTCGCTTACCTACAAAGAGGTATCCGATAAAAAAGTGTGGATGTCTGCGGAGTTTCGCCAACATGCCGCGGTGTTACGCTCGCCGTTGGCTACCGAACAGGCATTTTTTATTGAACAAGACATGTATAAAGAAAGTTACAGTTTTGACGAAGTACCGCAAGAAAAAGGATATATTCCCACTTTTATCGGAAATGCAACCGGTGATTTGCCGTATCAAAACATCCGCAATGCGTTCCTGGTTGCCGAAAGAACCGACCAACCTATCTTTGTCAAATGGACCACCCACGGTGAAATTGACCCGGCGGGGAATTTCTATTTTCTACTGGGGGACCCGGGGTCAACTAACCGCATTTACACCAAACAAGTGGTGCAAGATTTGCAATTACTGCGCAACGTAACCGGTGCTCCGGAAATTAACTTTCAAACCGATGCTTGCCATGCCGGACAGTTTTTAGATGAATTTATGGCCCTGCCCGAAAATGTACGCCAAGGGATCAACGTGTTCGTGCTCGCGGGCGGACGCATGCAAGTAAATAATCAGGGGGAAGAACTTTTCAACCGCGTGCGCGACGTCAAACAAACCGCGAAAAACCAACAGTTATCTTATTTGTTACAGCACATGGGTAAAAACGGCAACATTTTCGTACGCGGATATGTAAACGGACACGCTTTCAACCCCTTGGAACAAGCCGTCAAACGTGCCCAAATGGAAAATAGCCCCTTATATGCACAACTAGATCCATTACTCCGCGTGCAAAACGCCGCAACCGTCAAAGAAACCAAAAGTGTGCTATTGGAATACCAATTTGACGGGCACGGCAGTTGGTGGCCTAGCTTTGCGGGAGACGGGTTTGATACCCAGTGCCTCTTTGCCGGGTTGGAACAAGACATTGTCAACTACGTGCGCGCGACCGGACAAAAAATGCTGCATGGCAAACCTTTATACGAGTCACTCGGTGAACAATGGGGGCTGCCGTCCTTATCCGTCAATCAATTAACACCCGCACACCAACAATTGGTGCAAGTTTCAAAGGATTTGGAACTCATTAAATCGGCCGCTACATTGACTCCGGATCAACGCCAACGTGTTCAAAATGCGGAAAATTATTTCCGTTCTCTCCCATTGGACGAAGCGGTCCGTTTTGAAGTTCAACTCTCTGCACAATTTCGCCAACACGCGGCCGTGTTACGCTCGCCAACTGCCACGGAATATGCGTATTATATTCAAGGGTATCAATACGAACATTTGTACAAAAAACAACAATCAGCTGAATGGGAAGATTTATCCGAGGAAGAAGGATATATTCCCACCGTTATCGGGGATCCAAAGAACGGTTGCTCGCTGACGGAAGTAACTCAAGCTTTTAAAAATGCCGCCCCCACGGATAAGCCCATTTTCGTACAAGTAGCGGCTCACGGCAACGTGGATCAAGCGGGCCGGTTTCGTTTAGGGTTGCAAAAAGCAACCGTCTCTACGCAAGAGCTGATTGCGGCCGTACAGCGTTTACGCACGCAAACGGGCGCGCCGGAAGTGAATGTCCAGTTAGACTCGTGTTTAGGCGGCTCTTGTCTGATAGAATTTGCCCAGTTGCCCGCCCAAGAACGCGAGGGCATCAACCTGTTTGTACTGGCCGGAACCCATAACTATAATTACTTTGATAAAGAAACATTGGCGGCCCGTTCACGCGGCAACGAAAACAATTCTATTGCCCTAAATCTGACGGGTGTACTTTTACGCAACATCGCGGAAGGGAAAATTCTTGCCGGAGCTTACATCAACGGAAAACCTTTCTTGCCTATGACCCATTTAATACACACACAGGAACCGACCTCTTTTGAGATGGAGCTGTTATATGGCGTCGGCTTAGACCAAACATCCGCCGGGCCGTCCGGGCCGTTCGTGCTGAAAAACTTGGAAGAAATGCAGAAGAAATTTAAAGCAGATAAAGAAACCTACCTGCGCCCGGTGTTCAATTCCGCGTTGCAATTAGGCCACCTCTTCTTTGGCGACGCATTTGACCGCATGGTAAAAGACGAAAATATTAACTTATAAATTCACTTACTATAAACGAACCCGTATAAATTTCATATAATAAGTTATATGGGTTTGTTTTTATTAGGACTTACAAATTTAATTTTCCCGTTGGGAGCGTTGGGCGTCCTTTTTGGCTTTTTGTTTTCCGGCCGCCGGGGCGTGCTCAAGCATTTGTGGCAAGAACTGCAAGAACGGTTCGGCTTGGAAAAAGAGGGAACTCTTATCCAAGGAGCCGTTTGGTTGCATTGCGCCAGCGTAGGGGAAGTTTTATCCATTAAAGAGCTTATTGCCCAACTGCACGATTTTTACCAGCGCGATATCTTAATTACTACCTCTACCCAAGCCGGCAAAGAAACCGCCCTTAAAAACCCGCTTGTTAAACAAGCCGTACTCGTGCCGCTTGATTTTTACCCGTCGTGCCGACGTTTTATCCGTTTGGCTAAGCCGTACCGCTTGTTTGTAATAGAGCGCGAAATTTGGCCCAACTTGTTAGAAGCCGCGTATCAAGCCGGCGTTCCTACCGCTATATTAAACGGGCGCATTTCGGCCAAATCTGCCCGGGCCTACACGCTCATTAAACCTTTATTCAAACGGCTCTTAACCCACTTGACGTTTGCGGCGTTGCAAACAGAAGACGACGCCAAACGCTATTGTTCGTTAGGTCTGCCCGCCGACCGATGCCACATCTGCGGCAACGTAAAATATGACTCTTTAAACGAAAACCCCACCCGTACCGCCGAAGTGGACCAACTGCTTAGTGCGTTAAATTGGCAAGGAAAACCGCTTTTGGTGTTAGGCAGTACACACCCGCAAGAAGAAACGATGTTACTGCGCGCCGCGCCCGATTTTATTAAAAAAGGTATCAAAATTATTTTTGCCCCGCGCCACTTGGAACGACGGGCCGAAATTCGCGACACTCTGCGCCAGAGCGGCTTAGCACACGCTTTTATGAGCGATAACGATTTATCTAAAAATGCCGATATTGTTTGTGCCGATGTCATGGGTTTGTTACCCTCTTTATATGCCCGCGCCACGCTGACGTTTGTGGGCGGATCTGTCGCGCCGCGTGGGGCACACAACTTACTGGAGCCGGCTATTTTGGCTAAAACGGTATTATTCGGAAAACACTTTTTCAATGCCCCGCTTACCGCCCAAGCGTTATTGGAAACGGGTGGGGGAATTTTAGTAAACGAATATACATTTAAATCTACCGTTCTGCGTTTGGTAGAAGACCCGGAACAACTGGAAAATATGGCCCAAAAAGCCCGCAACACCGCTTTAAGTTTTAAAGGAGCAACCACAAAAATCAATCAAGTGGTACAAAACTATGAACGAAAAACAAACTGAAACAAACCCTAATATCCTCGTGCTTCGTTTGTCGTCTTTAGGCGACATTGTGCTTTCGGCACCCGTCTATAAAAACATCAAGGCCGCTTGGCCCAACGCACGCATTACGCTGATGGTCAAACCGCAATTTGCCCAAGTGTTAGCAGGCAATCCGTACATTGACGAAATTATGGTTGCCAAAAAGGGCTTATGGGCTAACGTGCGCCAAATCCGTGCGGGTAATTTCACACACCTGCTTGATTTGCACGTAACGTCTAAGACGATTTTACTTAGTTTCTTTAGCCACGTGCCTAATCGTATCCGTTACGACAAAAATTCGCTGGACCGCCGGTTATTTGTGCACTTCCGCAAGACCTCACCGCTACTGAAAGACAGCCACAATTTGGACAAATACCTCGCCGCGTTAAAAGCGTGGAACATTCCGATAAAATACCGCGAATTGCAACTGGGCGACTGGGCCTATAAAAATGTGGAAGGCAGTGGCAAAAAAATCAATACGATTGCCATTTTCCAAACCTCGTTTATCGGCGACAGCGTACTGACAACTCCGCTTATTAAAAAAACAGCTAAACTGTTCCCGGATGCTAAAATTGTGGTCATCACCCGCCCGCAAACGCAAGATATTTTCCGCCCGCTTAAAGAAGTATCGCAAATTATCTTAAACGATAAGAAAGGATGGAACAAAATTGCCGGCGTGTGGAAAACCGCCAAAGCCATCCGCGATACGCACGCTGACATTTTGCTCGTGCCGCACCGCAGTTTCAGAAGTGCGCTGATTGCGTGGCTTTCGCGCGTGCCGATACGTATTGGGTTTACGTCTAGCGAAGGGTGGTTTTTCTATACTAAAACCGTACCGTTCTCTTGGATGATTCACGATGCCGAGCGCAACCTGTCGCTGTTGCAAGGAATCGCCAAAGAAAATTTCACCGCTGAAAAATTAAACATGAATTACGCCCCGTCCGCCGAAGAAAACGTGGAACGCTTAATCAAAGATTTTAATTTGGAAGGCAAAGTGCTTATTGGTATCCACGCGGGTAGCGCATGGCCGACCAAATGCTGGCCTATGGAATATTTTGTCAAACTCATCAGCCGCTTACAAACCGAACTGGGCGTGCAAGCTGTGCTCGTGGGCGGCGGTAAAAAAGACACCGACCTGGGCGAAAAAATCTGTCAACTTGCCACCGGCCACGCCGCCAGCTTGTGCGGTAAAACGAGCTTGGCCGATTTGATGGCTCTTATGCAACACTTCAAATTGTTTATTACCAACGACTCGGGCCCCATGCACATCGCTACCGCCTTTGGCGTGCCGACGTTGGCTATCTTCGGGCCGACGACACGCGAACTCGGTTTCTTCCCGTACGGGGAAGGGCACCGTGTTATGGAAGTGGAAAATTTGCCGTGCCGCCCGTGTGCTTTACACGGGGGGAAGAAATGTCCGAAAAAACATTTCAAATGTATGCGCGACATTTCGCCGGACACCGTGTTTGACAACGCCAAAGAAATGTTGGAGAAAGCCGGCGTTCTTCCGGTAAAGAAATAAAAAAAGTTTTACAAGAAAACACCCCGCCTAAACGCGGGGTGTTTTTATATGGACCTGTTGAATTTATTTAAGGATCTTGTTATATTACATTTTCCAAGTAGTGATAGATCCGGAGTATGGAGAAGTATCTTTAACTTTCATTAATTTTATACAATAATCTCCGCTATTCTTTTGAAAACCGGTTTCACCACGTCCTCCGTGTGCGCCATATTCGCCGCAAAATAACGAATAATTGTCTAAAGCGCTATGTGATACATTAAAGAACATGAGAAAACCGGCTCCTCTATACGGACCTGAAATTCGTCCGATTTGAATGTGCGGTCCGGTATAGAGGTTGTTATGCGGATTCATTTGCATAGACCACTCCCCGTTAGAACGATTGTCTGTATTAGCGTCGTTGATTTCCCACTTCGTGTTTCCTGTCCAATCTAGGTCTATGGCTAATTCATCAAAATGTCTGGCCAATTCTCCGTTGGCTAGGTAATAAGCCAATTGAGCTTGATATACTGATTTGAGCAACGTAATGGCTTGTGCGGCTTTACTTTTTTCTACCGCTTTTTGATATTGCGGCAGAGCCACCGCCGCCAATATACCGATGATGAGAACAACGACTAATAATTCAATGAGGGTGAAACCACCAGCCGTTTGACTTCCACCCCGGCGGGGGAAGTGGTTTTGTGTGCGGTAGCACTCAAAACCGATGAGGGGGTTTAAATAAGTATTTTCCTTTATATACCCCTCACTTTTGTCCCGCAAGGGGCGAGGACAAAACTACATTTTCTTCTTTCATAAAAACTCCTCCATTTGATTTAGGTATAATAAAATTAAATCAAAAAAAAAAAACGATGTCAATAGGCAACTTTTCAATACAAAAAAAACAGCCAACCTGAGTTAGCTGTTTATGTTATGTTGTGCACAACCTAAATATCAAAAATCATCTTCGGGCTGTTCGTCTATGGCCTCGTGCGTGGCTTTAAATAGCACTTTAATTTCTTTGATTTTTTCAAGCGGCAACCAAATACCCTTTTTGGTCCAACCGCCCGTTTCTTCCCATTGACGAAGCGCGAGGCCGCGTTCATTACGAAACGATCCGACTTCTACCACCACGCAAATACCGGGCCGCTTGGCAAATTTTCCAAGTGGTCCGTTGGCAATTTCTTTGGGAACGTCGGACAGCGCATTTATTTTCGGTGCAAGAACGCGCACGATTTCCGGCGTAAGGGTCAGCCCGTCGCGCGTCGGAGCCCACAAGCCGTCCATATTGACGTACCGGCGGATAGAAACGTACCGGTAATTGCGGTACACGTCAATACTAAAGCGGACTTCGCTACCGTTCGCCGCCGGCAACGAGCCGATCTCCCGTAATACTGTAAAGCTACTTTCTGACATAAACACCCCGCCGGACAAAAATTTAAATTGCCTCTATTATCAAACCCGAAAATATGATATGATGTTACTAGTTATATTGTAATGCCTGATTGGCATAAAATCAAGTTTTTTTGTAATTAAACCGATTTAAACTTTTTTCTAAGGAAATTTATGAGTACGACACCTTCTTTAGTGGGGAAGATAATATCCGGTTGTGAGATTTTAGAAAAAACAGCCGAAGGCGGTATGGGAGCCGTTTACCGTGCCAAACACCGCGCTTTAAACCGCATCGTATGTGTAAAAATTTTAAGTCCGGCTTTGTCTAACGACAAAAAAGCGGTGGAACTCTTTTTAACCGAAGCCCGCGCTATTGCAGAACTGGACCATCCCAACATCGTTAACGTATATAACGTGGGTAAAGAACATGGGTTTTATTTTATCGTGATGTCCTTTATTGAAGGGCAAACGCTGTCTTCCTTACTTAAAAAGAATAAAGTATTGCCCGTCAAAAAAGTATTGGATTTATTTGACGGCGTGCTACAAGGGTTGGAAGCCGCTCATGCCAAAGGCATTATTCACCGCGACATTAAACCGTCTAACATTTTAATCAATTTACAAGGACAAGCCAAACTGGTGGACTTCGGTATCGCCAAAAAAATGGAAAAAGACGGCTCTACCAAAACCAGCGAACTGGCCGGAACCGCTTATTTCATCGCGCCGGAGCAGGCGTTGGGCCAAAACTTAGATACCCGGGCCGATTTGTATGCTCTCGGTGCCAGTCTGTACTACGTTCTGACGGGACAGTTTCCGTATAACGGGAAAAACACAATTGAAATTATCCAAAAACACATCAATAATCCCGTACCTAATCCGGCTGAACTGCGCCGGGATTTGCCCGCCTGGTTGGGCCCGGCTATCCAGAAATTGATGAGTAAAAATCCGGACGATCGTTTCCAAACCGCTAAAGAAACCTATTTATACTTCCGCAAAATGCGCGCCGAAGATCAATTACGTTTTGAATCGGGCAGCGGGGGAAAAGCCGTAGATTTGGGCGGCGAAGAATCCATGATGGTTGTTAAAGAAGAACGCCACCCCACCCAAACCTTGCGTACCCAGCGGGACTTATACTCCAAGCCCACGCAGCATACGGTAAACAACCTAATCATGCCGCAGATTAACGAAAATATGTCTCCGGAAAAATACCAAACCGAACTGGCCCGCCGCAAATTAGCCGCCAGCGTTCCGTCCGTGCAGATGTTAAAAACCGATGCCGCCAAGCCGGATACTTCTTTTACCAAAAAGCAAAATAGCGGCCCGCGTTTTATGTCGGCCACGCAACGCAAAGTGTTGTCGTTTTTGTTATGGGTGCCGCTGTTTGCGGTGTTTGCCGGAATTATTGCGTATGTGTTTTACAGTTTAGGCCATATTTGCTCGGTACATGTCTCGCCCCAAGCGGGGATGTGGGATAATATCATAGGCCCGTTCTTTTCTTCCCCGTACGCGCCCAACCAACTGACCATGACGATTGTTTGTGCCGTCGTGCTGGCTTGTATCTTTGCTTCGTCTGCTATCCGTGCGTATGCCCACTCTACCACGCTGTTGTTATTTCTGGCCGGCTCGTCGTATGTGGCGGGGTTATTTACGCCGGAAGTTCCGTTTATGGAAATGAGCAAAATGACTCAGTTTTTGTTCTCGCCGGAGTATTATTTGTGTTATTTAGTACTGGCGTTATCGTGGGGGCTTTCACTGTGTTGGACCATTAACCGCTCCTTGGCGCAAGGGATATTGGGAGCCGCTCTTGTTATCTTCTGTATGAGTTTGGCACACGCAGCGGCCCATTTATCTATCGCCCCGAATAGCCAAAATGCCTTATTAACCGCGTTATTTTACCTTTCCATATTCTGCGGAATATGTGCTATTTACTACTTAATTTCCCGTACCTATAAAGACGCTATCTTACTACCGTTCTTCCTCTTTTTAGTTGCTGTATTTGGGATGTGGGCCTATACGGTTTCCGGGTTGGCCGCTTCGGTGGAAAATACCGTAGAAGCACTCATTGCCCATGTAGAAGTAGACACCCGCAAACCGCGGCCGGTATCGTCCAATTTGCAAGATGAATTGGAATTGACGCCCAATAGCGGACTCAAAGAAGTGGACCAATCTAACGAATTTACTCATCTTACCTTAAGTGAAGTATCCGAGAAATTAGCCCCACGCATTGAGAAAGCAACCCCCGGTGTGTTTAACGACCAAACCCGTATGCTTTTTGCCCGTCTGATGGCTCCTTATTATCAAGGAGGCGAGCAACCCATGAAACTGGCCGTGTGGGGATTTGCCTTAACGTATCCGATTTACCACTTTAATAAAAATGCCAAAGAAAACGATGCGTATTTCTTCTTAATGGCCATGTTGTATTGTTTCTGTTTGTTGGGATGTGCGAGCACCTTTATAACGGAGGATACCTTATGAGCCGGTTTGATATTGAATTTGCGGCCGTAACCGATATTGGTAAAATCCGTGAGAAAAATGAAGACAATGTGCTTATTTCGTCCAACCTTAGTTTAGGTATCGTGGCTGACGGCATGGGGGGGCATAGTGCCGGCGAAGTAGCCAGCAACATCGCCGTGTCTGTTCTGGCAGAAACAGTGCGCAAAGTAAACAACGGTCAACTTAAAATCCCCGATTCTTTTTTACCTAAACTAGATAATACCGAGCGCAAAATGCTTATGGCGGCCAACTTAGCGAACATCGCCATTTATTCTACGGCCCAATCGTCCGATTTATATAAAATGATGGGCACCACGCTCACCGGTGTGATTTTTGACCGTGATTATGCGATTACTGTGCACGTGGGAGATTCCCGCCTGTATTTATTCCGCGACAATAAAATGGTACAAATCACCACCGACCATTCGCTGGCGAACGAACAAGTTCGCCGCGGTTTACTGACCCGCGCGGAGGCCGACCGCTCCAAAATCCAAAACATTTTAACGCGGGCCATGGGTATTAAAAAGAATATTGAATTTGACTTGCTTAAATTCCCGGTCAAACCCGGGGACGAAATCTTGCTCTGCTCAGACGGCCTGTATAAAGGGCTGCGCGAAAGTGATATGGCTGATATTTTGCGTAACGGGAAAGAAATGTCTATCGTTAAACTGTGCAAACAGTTGGTACACATCTCTAATGAAAAAGACGGGCAAGATAACATCTCGGCTGTACTTATCAAAATTTTACCGCCCAAACCGCTCTCATTTAAACAGCGGGTTAAACGGTTTTTTACCACAAAATAAATAACGCACGATGCTCGGACTTTGTCCTCTTTTTTAGCACTCACAAAAAGGGGTTGACAATTATGTTCAGATATGCTAAATTAGCATTATGCTTAGGCGAGTGCTAAAAACAAACCGCCAAGCACCTCAACTTTAAATTCCGATAAAAAAGGAGTGTATGGAATATGGCAGAAGTAAAAATTAAACCGTTGGGTGACCGCGTAATTGTCAAACCCATTGAAAGAGAGACGATGAAAGGGGGAATTATTATTCCTGACACCGCCAAAGAAAAACCGATGGAAGGCGAAGTATTGGCCGTCGGGCCGGGCAAATTAAATGACAAAGGCGAACGCGCCGCGATGGACGTAAAAAAAGGCGACCGCGTGCTTTATGGCAAATACTCCGGCACGGAAGTCAAATTAGACGACGAAACGTATTTGATTATTCACCAAGACGAAATCTTGGGTATTTTGGGGTAAGTTAAGAGGTAAATAAAATGGCAAAACAAATTGTATACGGCGATGAAGCCCGCGCCAAAATGAAATCGGGTATTGAAAAAGTAGCAAATGCTGTAAAAGTTACGCTCGGGCCTAAGGGGCGCAGCGTAGTATTGGAAAAAAAATTCGGTTCTCCGCTTATTATTGACGACGGTGTAACGATTGCCAAAGATATTGAGTTAGAAGATAAATTTGAAAACATGGGTGCTCAACTCATCCGTGAAGTAGCGTCCAAAACCAATGACGTCGCCGGTGACGGTACGACTTCAGCCACCGTTTTGGCCAACGCCATGCTGACCGAAGGCATTAAAAACATCACCGCCGGAGCCAACCCGACGCTTGTTAAGAAAGGTATTGAAATGGCCGTAGAAGCCACCAAAGAACAACTTAACAAAATGCACAAACCGGTCAAAACCAAAGAAGAAAAAGCGCAAATCGCCACCATTTCTTCCAATGACCGCGAAATCGGAAACATGATTGCCGAAGCGATTGAAAAAGTCGGCGCCGAAGGCGTTATCACGGTAGAAGAAGGCAAAACCGCTACCACTCAATTAGATGTGGTGGAAGGTATGCAATTTGACCGCGGTTACATTTCGCCTTATTTTGTAACCGATTCCGAACGCATGGAATGTGTGTTGGAAAACCCGTACATTATCATCACGGATAAGAAAATTTCGTCTATGAACGAACTGCTCCCCGTGCTGGAAAAAATCGTACAAAGCGGTAAACAATTCTTAATCGTAGCCGAAGACGTTGACGGTGAAGCGTTGGCGACTTTAGTGGTCAACAAATTGCGCGGTACGTTAAAAGGTTGCGCCGTAAAAGCCCCCGGCTTTGGCGACCGCCGCAAAGAAATGTTAGAAGATATCGCTATTTTGACAGGCGGCGACGTGATCAGCGAAGAACGCGGTATTAAGTTGGACAAAGCCGAACTGGCTATGCTCGGTCAATGCGCCCGCGTCGTAATTGACAAAGAAAATACAACAATCGTCAGCGGAAAAGGCAGCAAAGAAGCCATTGCCCAACGCGCCAACCAAATCCGCAGCCAAATTGAAAACTCCAAGAGCGAGTACGA
This sequence comes from Candidatus Avelusimicrobium caledoniensis, assembly GCF_902756455.1. NCBI lineage: Bacteria > Pseudomonadati > Elusimicrobiota > Elusimicrobia > Elusimicrobiales > Elusimicrobiaceae > Candidatus Avelusimicrobium > Candidatus Avelusimicrobium caledoniensis. Next base: position 26,011 of record NZ_CACVRB010000007.1, read on the forward strand.
TAAGGAAAAACTCCAAGAACGCTTGGCAAAATTGTCCGGCGGTGTGGCCGTTATCAGTGTAGGTGCGGCTACCGAAACCGAACTTAAGGCCAAAAAAGCCAAAGTGGAAGACGCTAAAAACGCCACCAAGGCCGGCGTGGAAGAAGGTATCGTGCCCGGCGGCGGTGTGGCTTTAGCCCGCTGCCAAGCGGCGTTAGACGGTTTGAAAGCCGATAACGACGACGTTCGCACCGGTATCAACATCGTACGCAAAGCGTTAACCGCTCCTTTGAAACAAATTGCGGTCAATGCCGGATTAGACGGTGCCGTAGTAGTAGACAAAGTGCTCTCCATGAAAGGCGCGGCCGACGGTTACGATGCCGAAAAAGATGAATACTGCGACCTGTTAAAAGCGGGCGTAGTAGACCCGGCCAAAGTAGTCCGCACCGCTTTGGAAAATGCGGCCTCTATTACCGGTACGGTGCTCTTAACCGAAGCGCTCGTTGCTGATGCGCCGGAAAAAGAACACAACCACGGCGGCCCGGCGATGGGCGGCATGGGTGGCGGAATGCCGATGATGTAAGTGCGACAGACGCAAAAATAGCTATTGTAAAACCCCCGCGTAATTAACGCGGGGGTTTGTTTATGGAATAGTTTGTAGGTCGGATGTAAATCCGACATTTTCAACCGTATCGTCGGACTTACGTCCGACCTACATTTTTACTAATTAAACGTATAATAAAAATAGCCGTTTTTATAACCGTCTGGGGTGGCGGAAGCAGTAGGGCTTGGAGAGCCGTTGCCGCTAATTGCCTTACAAATTGCTTTGTATTTTTCATCTTTCGCATGACAAGACATGCTATTGCGTGGTTTTCCGGCAAAGTCCACATATTCGCGCACATACATTAAGTGATAATCATTATCCCCACATTTTACAACACCATTACTACTACCGATATTGGGCCACATTAAACAACAAAACATTTTATTGTTTTTGCGGCACACCCCATTGGATATAGTATTTTCCGTACTCATATCTGCCGGAAATTCCATATCCAATTCATCCAGCGAAGTCGGCCATGTGCCGTTAGCCAAATAAAACACGTCGGCCGCTTGCGCCATACTATCGGCTAGCGTGCGATACGTGGCAAAACGGCTCTTTTCCACCGCTTGCGTATATTGCGGCAACGCCACCGCCGCTAAAATACCGATAATTAAAACTACCACTAATAATTCAATTAGCGTAAATGCTTGTTTGTTTTTCATACTACCTCCTCTTTATATCATTAAATAAAATGTAGCAAAAAAAAAAACGATGTCAAGCTTTATTTTTTACCGACGGAGAAAATAATTTTTTTCAAAACCCAAATTGAGGACCCAGAAAAAAAATAGGCCTTTAGACCCCTTGAAATTTTTACATAAACCCGTATCCTACAAGTATGCAGTTATAAAAGGAGAATTGTTATGAAAAAGTTATTACTTCTGTTGTGTTTGTGTTTTACCAGTTCGGCCTTTGCCACTACGCTTTTTGAACAAACCATTGAAGCCGCCGCTCAAAAAGCCCTGTTGCAAGCGCAGGACGGACGGCCCGCTTCTTCAGCCGGGTCTTATTTGCGTGGGGTTATCCCCATGGATGTTACGGTCGTGTCCAGTTTTGTAGGCACGCAAAAAGAGAACGTGGTAACCAAACCGTGCACCGCCGTTCGCATCGCGCCGGATTATTTATTGGCCGGAGCGGCTTGTGCGGGTTCACGCGAATCGGGCTATCGGGAACACTACGGGCAGACCAAGTTAGACAAGCACGAAATTGCCTCCGTTTCCTTGTTCGGCCATACCGTCTATCAAAAATACAGCGGTAGCAAGTCGTACGTAGTGCCCAGCTGGGGCAACCGTGTTATATTGATCAAACTGGGAAATGACAAAGAGGGAAAGGCAATCAAACAAAAAGTAGCTCCGCTACCTATTCCCAACTTGTTTATTCCCAACAATCCGAAGTCTCTGTTGTTTTCTGAGGACAAAACTTCGTTTTTCTCTCAAGTAACGGCTAAAAAACAACGGATTTTCGGCGAAGCAGATGCAGACCGGGAAATTGAGGCCGTGGATCTCAAAAATAAGCGGTTTGATATCTCGCCGGATATTCTCAGCGGACAACCGGTATTTGGTGTGTCTGCCACTAAAAACGAAGAATTCCTGTTGGGTTTTGGCAGCGAGTTGGTAGTTTATACCTCAGCCAAAAAAGGAGATGCCAATTATTTTACCCGGGAATTGATGCTCTTTTTACAAGCCGAATTGGATGAGGCCTCGTATAAAATTGTTAAAAACAAGCAAGTAGATGAGTCGTATTTTAAGTAAAAAAACAGCTAACAATTCTCTTTAAAAACGTCCGCGCGTTTACCCACGTGCGGGCGTTTTGTGTGTAGGTCCTTTTGATAAACCGGTTTGGGTCCTTTGACCCTCGTTTCTTCGCTCGTTATTGTCTATAATAAACGTATGAGAAAGTTATTTTTATCTGTCTTAATGGGCTTTATTTTGCTAGCCACACTGAGTGCCGCTGCGGGGGCACAGGTATCGCATACGAATCTACAAAGAAACGTTTTCCATACGGCTCGGCAAGCCCAAGAAAAATTTTCTTCTAACTCCAACGCCTTAGAAAAAAACATCACCGCCTCTTTTACCTTGCGTGGCGGAAAGCTGGAGCGGCACCCTATAACCAATAACAGCAAACACACCGAAGACGATTCTGTTGAACAAGTAACCGTCTCGTCTTCTGTTTCGTGCAAAGCATACGCCCTAGACGAACATTGGCTCATCCTGGCCGGTACTTGCATGCAAGCTATCCAAAATAACTTGCGAACGAAGTGGCACAACATCTACGGAGATAGAGAGGCCTTTGAAATTCAACTAAGCGAAGGATTTTTTTCGGAACGCACCATTGGGCTTATCACCGAAAAAGGTCTTATTGACGATATCAAAACGCACACAGCCAACAACAATCATGTAATGCTTATTTGGAACGATTCGCCCAAATACCGCGCTCCGTTTGTCAATGTGCTGGCGATAGCGTCGCCTTATTGGCTTGCCTTTTTGCAAGAAAAAAACAACCAACTGAAAATTCATACCGCCCGGTTTGGAACTAACAATACTTATACCCGCACCGTAAAATACGGGACGATCTCGGAAAATAAATTTTCACTGGATGAAAGTTGGTATGAGTTGTCCGGCACGTATACGGACCCGCTGTTTTTAATTAACGCTGTGAAAAATGAATTTTTAGCCGGATACAATGACGCGGTGCAGTTCTATCAAACAACTAGCGACAAATGGTATAGTTTGTCTTATGTTGATTTAGTATTTATCAAAGATACGGTGCAAAAAAACCGCCCGCAAGATTGGCAACGCATTAAAACGCGGTTATTCTATAACAACTTAGAAAAACCGTGTTTTGACTAATCTTTCCACGTTTCATCTTACGTCCGCCCGCAAAGGGGCGGACATTTTTTATAATCAAAAAACATCCCCGTAAAACCGTATCAATTTTATACAATATAGGAAACTTATTTTGAGGAGAAAACTATGGCTAACAACCCGATGTTTAACGAAGCTGCGTTTGAACGGGCCAAACAACAGCAAGCCCGTCCAACCGCCCAAACTCAAGACGAAAATTTGCGCGCGGAAGGTTTTATCCCGCGCTACCGAGCAACCAGTTCACAAGTGATGACATTGCAAGGCACGATCAATAAAACGTTTGCTTTGTTGGCGTTATGCGTGGCGGGGGGATATATCGGTTGGGTAAAGTCAGCCGCGATGTCGCCTGCGCTACTAATGATTTTACTGATCGGTGCCTTTATACTAGCCATTTGGACCAGCTTTAAGCCGTCCGTGTCGCCCATTACATCGCCCATTTATGCGTTAGCGGAAGGGGTGCTTTTGGGTATGATTTCCGCCGCATATAACGCGCAATATCAAGGTATCGTGTTACAAGCGGTGGTGGTTACGGTGTTAGTATTTGCGGTGATGTTATTTATCTACAAAACCGGAATTTTGAAAGTAACGCAAGGGTTTGCTACCGCCGTTGTTTCAGCCACGGCGGCGATTGCTATTATGTATTTGGGCTCGTGGATATTCTCGCTGTTTGGGGGGAACATCGGATATTTAACTTCCTCTTCGCCGCTTTCTATCGGTATTAGTGTGGTAATTTGCATAGTGGCCGCACTCAATTTGATGTTAGATTTTCAATTTATTTCGGTGATGAGTAGCCGCGGGGACGCACCGAAATTTATGGAGTGGTACGGTGGGTTTGGGTTACTCGTTACCATCGTGTGGCTTTACATTGAAATTCTAAAGCTACTGGCCAAATCTAAACGCCGCTAAATTTTGTAAAATATAATTGTAGCGGTTCTGCGAAGAGCCGAAACTTAAAAAAAGGAGTCAGGTTATGAATTTTAACAGCATTAAAAAAATGCAAGATATGGACCTTAAAAACAAAAAAGTCCTCGTGCGTGTGGACTACAACGTGCCGCTTAAAGACGGCAAAGTAGATAACACCAAACGCATCGTGGCGACGGAAAAAACGATTAAACATTTGTTAGATAACAACTGCCGCGTCGTGTTAATTGCCCACTTGGGCCGCCCGAAAGGCAAAGTCTGCCCGGAATTTAGCTTGGCTCCCGTGGCCGCGGAAGTGGAAAAATTGTTTGGTGTGCCGGTACACTTTGCTAAAGACTGCGTCGGGCCGGAAGCCGACAAAGTTGTAGCCGAAACGAAAAACGGCGAAATTGCATTATTAGAAAACTTGCGTTTCCACCCCGAAGAAGAAAAGAACGACGCCGAATTTGCCAAGCAACTGGCTAAACACGGCGAAGTATTTGTGCAAGAAGCGTTTGGCACGGTACACCGCGCCCACGCCTCCACCAGTGCCGTAGCGCATTTGTTACCCAGCGGGGCGGGATACCTCGTACAAAAAGAAGTAGAATTTTTGGGTAAAGCGTTAGAAAACCCGGCCCGTCCGTTTGCGGCTGTTATCGGCGGCGCGAAAGTGTCTGACAAGATTTTGCTTTTGAACAATTTGTTAGATAAAGTAAACGTCTTAATTATCGGCGGCGGTATGGCGTATACGTTCTTAAAAGCCAAAGGAATTGAAGTCGGCAAATCGCTCTTGGACGAAACGAAAATTGACGAAGCCAAACAAGTCATGGAAAAAGCCGCGGCCAAAGGCGTTAAAATGTTGATGCCGGTAGATTTCCGCGTAGCCAAAGAATTTTCCGAAACAGCTACCGCTACGGAAGTGGACGTTATCCCGGCGGATATGGAAGCCATGGACATCGGCCCGAAAACCGAAAAATTATTTGCAGACGAACTTTTAAAATGCAAAACGATTTTCTGGAACGGCCCGATGGGCGTTTTTGAATTTCCGAACTTTGCCAAAGGCAGTTTTGCTATTGCTAATGCCATGATTGAAGCCACCAAGAACGGTGCGATTTCCATTATCGGCGGCGGCGACAGTGTAAACGTGCTGAAAAAAGGCAAAATCAACTCCAAAGAATTTTCGCATGTATCCACCGGCGGTGGTGCGAGCATGGAGTTTGTGGAAGGGAAAGAACTGCCCGGACTCGTAGCGTTAGCGAAGTAGGCCGGCAAGTTCTTTTTAGAAAATTTGTCGTATGACACAAACCTGCCCTGCGTTGTTTAGCAGGGCAGAATTTTTTCTAAAAAGGAGCTTCCGGGTTTAGTCGCGTTAGCGAAATAAACACGGCTCTTTTTGACACAGCAAGAAATTTAGCTAACACAAACCGGGCCCGTTGTTTGGGCCCGGTCTATTATAAGAACGCTCTCTCTTTTCGTCATCCCGTAAGGTTTTTATACGGGATATAAAAGAGAGAGCTTTTCTTTTGCCCCGCTATATCCCGCATAGAAACACTGCGGGATGACGCGAGCGGGGCAGAATTTTACTGGGCAGAATTGCCAAATTGTTGCGTAAAATAATTACACAATTTTTGCCCGCGGGTTGTTTTACTACTGCACGAAATGATATGGCCATCCGTCGTGGAAAGAATCATTAAAAAATGATAGTTGGTTGTGTTGCTATAACAACTCTTTTGATTACAATAACGCAACCAAATTTGCGAGGGGACCGTGTCGGAATTTGCCATTTGGAAACTAAACCCGCCGGGGCAATGCATCAATTCGCTATATTGATGCCCGCCCAACGTGCACGTTTTCGTCCAATCTACATCCAACGCCGTAAAATCACCCGTGTAATTTCCGTTAGCCATTTTATAAATTTGTTCTGTTTTAATAATAGCTTGCACATTTTGAAAGTGCGTCATCACACGCGCTTTATCTACGGCAAATTGATATTGCGGCACAGCTACCGCCGCCAATATGCCAATGATGAGCACAACAACTAAAAGTTCAATAAGCGTGAATGCTTGTTTGTTTTTCATATTATTCTCCTTTGATAATTCTTATCAACAAATAAAATGTAGCAAAAAAAAAAACGATGTCAACCCCCTTTTTAAGTAACGGTCTAAAAAACAATTCCACTACCTAAAAAATTGGTATAATATGGTATCACTAGAAAGGAGATTATTTTTCATGTACGGACTTATTTTGACGTTGCATTTTATCGTTTGTGTTTTGTTAATTTTGCTCGTTTTGTTACAAAGCGGAAAGGGCTCGGCCGCCGGTATTTTCGGTGCGTCCGGAGCAGATAACTTGTTTGCCAGCCCGACGGCGTTTAACGCTGTAAATAAATTTACCGCTATTTTAGCCGCGGTGCTTATGGCAACGTCCATTGTGTTGACGATTATTTCCAATAAAAAGGCATCCTCGTCGGTTATGGACAGAGTATCTATCCCCGCGTCCGCTCCGGCTAATGCAGGGAAATAAAGCTTTTATAAACAACTACACCCACTCGTTATTTTACGAGTGGGTGTTTTCATATCAAAAAAACCGAGCCAATGCTCGGTTTCAAATTTGCGCAGAGAGGGGTACCACTTTCGTCCTGCGTAAATTTCCTAACGGAAATTTCGCCCGGACCCGCCCTCGCGGTATTCGCCTTTGCCTTTGGCAAAACTCATACATCGCTCCGGGCTTCGAGTCCCTCCCGCGGGCAAAGCAGTTTGCCCGCTTCTGCGCACTGTATCAAAAAAAACCGAGCCAATGCTCGGTTTCAAATTTGCGCAGAGAGGGACTCGAACCCTCAAGCCTTGCGGCATGCGCCCCTCAAACGCACGCGTATACCAATTCCGCCACCTGCGCGAAAAATTTATCTTCTTTATTTATTTTAGCAAAAATATAATTTCCTAGCAAGTTAAAATTTTATTTCCTGTTTTCTTTTTGTAAAAAATTCCCCCGATAAAAACCGGGGGAATTTTTTAGTTGGAAATAGCACAATTTTTACGGTTGTATTTTACCCGGCACGCGGATAAAAGCATCCGCACCTGATAAACGCCACATCCCGGACTCCTCCGGCCACGTAAGACCGGGATACGTGGAAAATTCTTCGCGCGCTTGTGCGGGCAGCAACTTTTCAAAACGGGTAACGGCATTATCCGTTCCGGTAATTTGCACGACTTTTACTTTTTGGTTAGCTTGTTTTAAATCAGCCGTGACGGAATTAAACCCGTTGTACGCTACAAACTCCGTGGGAGCCCACAAAATAATCAGCGCGGAGGGATTTTCTTCCCGGTATTTTTTCAATACGTCCGTTAAGAAATTTTGTTGCTCTAATTGCCCCATAGCCGTGTCTTCAAACCCGGGCATGCTTTTGGTTTCCCCGTCATAAAACACAAAATCTTCCTCGGCATAGCGGGAGAAAAGCCCCGTCCCCACTACGGTAATTTTATTGGCTACGGCCGTTTCAAGCACTTTCATTTCCCGGATCGGAGCCGAGGGCTCCAACGGGCCTACATCAGCCGCGCTGTCCGTCAGCACTACGCCTTTAGCCAAAAACGGCGTAATGAGCACAATAGGCCGTTGCGGGGCATATTGGCGGATACGATCCACAAACGTTTTCATTTCATCGGCAAGTTTGGGAAGTGTACGGAAATAAGGTAACTGCCCGATAGCAATGACATCTAACGAGGGGACTTCCGTGGCAATTCTATTAAAAACGCCGTGCATCCCTACATTCACTTGTCCTTGAGAAAGTTCCGCCAAAATATTCGGTCGGGCTTCCTTCAGTTGGGCACTCAATGTTTTGTTTTGGCGGTTACGTCTAATGATATTTACATTTTCCCAACCGGCTAACACATCGCGTGTACCGTCCATTTTGTACCGCGGGCTTGTTTCTACATCAAATAAAAATTCTTCGCCAAACGGATCGTTGGGATCGGGAATTGCGATATCTTGATGCACAAACCGCTCCATAGCAGTAACGGGGCCGCGCACCCCAAGCGTTACCAAATTAGTCTGCGGCGTAAAGCGTTTAGCAAAAGACGCTTTCTTATATAAATCATCCGCCATAAACAAATAAGGCGTTGCCAATTCTTCCGTTAAAACCAACGGACGGACCGATGGCAACGAAACAATTTTTACTTGCGGAACAATGGCCCGTTTGGAAGCAATGCTCCGAATTACTTTGCCGGCAATGCTACCCTGTTGGGCAAACGACGGAAACGCACTTGCACATATTGCACAAAGTATTACATATTTCTTTACATTCATTTTTTATTTTTTCTCCCTAATTTAATTTTCTAAACTAATGTTGCCCGGCACTTTGAGCAAAACGTCTGCGCCGAACAAGTCCGGCATATTCGTTCCCGGTTGCCACGAAAAACCGTATAACGAATTGACTTTCTCTTGCAACGAAACGGGAAGCAAACCTTCCACACGGGTCGGTGCGGACTTACTGGATAATTGTAGCACGCTGGTCACTTCGCCTTGTTGGGCAAGCGGCGCAATCACGGAGTTAAACCCGTTATATAAAATGTAGTTGCTAGGTGCCCAGATAATTAGCAAAGCCGTCGGATTATCACGGCGGTATTGTTCAATCACGCGCGACAAATAGTGTTGTTGTTCCGCTTGTCCTAACGCCGTAGTAGCAAAGTGAGAATCGTACCTTGGGCGGGAATTGGCATAGGCAACCGTATTAAGCTCGGAAAAATCTGCATGTGAGGAAATAGCTGTTCCTACAACCGCAATGTTATGCGTGCGGGTCAGATCTAACACGTCATTAACGGCTTGTTTGGCAATTCCTTGTGCTACAAAATGATCTTCGCGCGCCGTTGGGTTAATACCCGAAGCAAACGGAGTAATTAAAATAATCGGCCGATGCGGCAAAAAGACCTGTGCATATCCTAATAAAGACCGGATAACACGTACTCCCTGGTGGGAATAAAAACCGTAATCTTGTCCGATACCGATTATACCCGCTCCGCGGTTAAATACATTGTCAAATGCCCACTCAGCGGCTGCGCCGTGGTGGGAAAGTTTAAATGCGCGCCCGATTTCGGTTTCTATTTCAGCGGTGTTTGCCGCCAGTAAATTTTGCAGTTGGTGGTTTTGCGCGGCGCGGTCAATGATAAGAGAATTTTCTTTACCGGCCAACGCCTCGCCCGCCCGGGGCAACGCGTAGCGGGGGGTTTCTATCGTCTCACGTTCTATTTGAAAATAAGGGAAAGGAGAGTCTATCGGCACTTTTTTGATACGGCTGAGCCGTTCCACTTCGGTTACCGGGCCCCGCACACCCAATAAACGCATATTTTCAAGGGGGGAAGGCGCCGCCACCTCTAACGCTTGTTCTAAAAACCCATCTGCCGCCGATAAATAATGATGCGTATTTATCACACTTAACGGTTGATAGCGCACCTTGGGCAGTGAGGAAAAAACTACTGCCGGCACCTCCAACTCTCTATGTAAAAGTGTTTTCCACACACGCGAGGCAATTTCGCCTTTTTGCGCAAAACAGGGCAAAGCCCCTAAACAACACATACTAAGCGCAATGTATTTTTTCATTTGCTCTCCAAACTAAAACTATTTTTAATAATCTAGCTAATTACAGCCAGAAACTACAAGTGTCTTTGGACCCAGAAAACAGGTAGGTCTTTCGGTGCCTGCCAAATTGATATAATAGTATATATCTTCTCAAAAAAGGAGGCAATATGTCCCCGTTGATAGCGGCGTGGGTGTGTTGGGCGATTGTCGGTTTTTCACCGATTGCCGGAAAACTCGCCGTCGGGCTGATTAGCCCGGCGTTACTCGTATTTTTAGGCACACTTATCGGCGTTTTGTATTTTACCCCTTGGATTACCCGTCATCATAAATGGGGGGAATTACTCAACCGTCAAACGTATTGGAAATTTTTATTTATCGGCACGTTCGGCACGGCCTTGCCGTTTACTATTTCGCTGATTGCCCTTCATTATACTACGCCGGGCAACGCCGCTATTTTACAACAATCGGAACTGTTTTATTCGCTACTGATTGCCGCCATTTTCTTACGCGAAATCCCCACCAAAAGCCAATTAGCCGCGTGCGCTTTAATCGTAAGCGGGGTGCTGATTATTTTACTCAAAGAACCTTTTACTCCCCGTTGGACAGGCGACCTGTTAATCGTAGGCAGTACGTGGATGTTGCAAGCTGGATCTACCGTAGCCAAAAAACTGCCCAAACACTTAGATTACCGCGTGATCGGTATGGCGCGCAATTTATTTGCCTTGCCGGCTCTTATCATTATTTTGGCGGTTATGTATTTTCTCAACGAGCCATTTACGCTCCAACCTACCCTTAAAATGTTTAGCGTGTTAGGATATACGGGACTTTTCAAATATGGTCTTGCCATGGTCGTGTGGTACAAAGCTATACGTGCATTAGATTTAAGCAAAGTAACGGCTATTTATTTATCGTATCCGGTACTCTCGTTATTGTTATCGGCCGTGTTGGGCATGGAAACGCCTACCGTACACCAACTGGCCGGTTTACTGGTTACGTGTGCGGGCGCTTATTGGGTTAGTTTAACTGTGAAAAAAGAAGGACATTAAGCTTTCCATTACCGTCTATAATTAAGTACAATAGAATATATGACGAAATTATCTCCTTTAGTTGCTATTTGGTTGTCTTGTATCTGCACAGCCACCAACGTAGTCATTTCCAAAATGGCTACGCCGTTTGTTACCTCCGCCTTGTTTTTATTCGTAGCATGTGCAACCGCTTGTATCGTATTGTCCGGTTACCTCGGGCAGAACGGTTGGAAACGTATTTTATCTGCCGATGTCCGTTGGAAAGGGCTTGGCATGGGCACCTTCGGTACCGCCTTAACCATGACGGTATTTATGGTCGCCTTGAACTATACGACTCCCGTCAACAGTGCTATTGATAACCAGTTTGAAATTATCTACTCGCTTATTTTATCGGCCTTAATCTTAAAAGAACGTCCGACGGCCAAACAAATCGGCGGATCGCTGTTTATTTTGCTGGGCGTCATTTTAATTGTTATTAAAGGCGGATACACGCAAGCCAAAGGGGACTTCTTAATCTTAGGCAGTTTATGGATGTTTCAAGTCAGCCATATTTTTGCTAAAAAATTACCGGCCGATTTAACCGCCCCGCAAATTGCCGCCGCCCGTGCGTTTTACGCACTGCCGGCGTTGGCACTATTGCTTGTGGCGTTGTATTTTATTCAAGGGCCGTTATTGTTTGACAGCACCGCCGTTTTATGGGGAACGCTCATCGGCAGTGCCGTTATTAACTATGTGGTGGGAAATATTCTGTGGTATCACGCCATACGCAATATGGACCTAAGCAAAGCTACCGCCATTATTTTATGTTACCCGGTATTTACGTTTATTCTCTCGGTATTACTGGGGCAAGACACGATTTCTTTATACAAACTGTTGGGCATGGCTTTAGCCGTCGGCGGGGCCTATATGGTAACCAGCAGTGCAAAAAAACAAGGAGCTAACGCATGAAAAAACTCGTTTTATTTGACCTAGACGGAACTTTAGTGGATGCTTGCGGTTGCGGTCGGCGCGCGTTGGAACACGCGGCCAAAGAACTGTACGGAAAAACACCTAAATTGGAACTTACCCTTACTTCGGGACGGACGGATTTAGATAATTTTACAATCGTTTACGGGCTGTTGCACAACGGCAAAAAACCGTCTGCCGGCGAAATGAAAAAAATGAAAGCCAAATACTTGGAAATGTTGCCGCAGGAAGTAAACACTTGCGTCAAAAACAAAAAATACAAATTGATAACCGGCATTAAAAAATTCTTGGAATTTTTAAGCAAAGACAAAGATATTATTTTAGGTTTAGGCACGGGGAATTTAGAAGAAGGTGCTAAAGTAAAACTAGCTCCCAGCGGACTAACCAAATTCTTTAGCGTAGGCGGTTACGGCGAGGACGGACACACGCGCGAAGAAATGTTACAAGCCGCTGTCAAACGCGCCGAAAAAAAGTTTAAAACCAAAATCACGCCGGATCACGTATTTGTCATCGGTGACACGCACCGCGACATTATAGCCGCCAAAAACTGCGGTTTTCATAACGCAGTAATAACCACCGGCTTTGGCGAAGCACAAAAAATACAGCGTGCCGCCGCCGAGTTGGAAGCTAAAAACTTTACCAAAGATTTTGCGTTGTTTTGCATTTGGCTGTGCGTGAAAAAAGACCCCAAAGGCGTCAAGCGCGGCAGTTATATTATGCCGGCCACTGCCATTGAACACGTATTTTTCAGCCGGACCGGTATTGATGAAGACCGCCTAAAAATGCTACGTATTAAGAAATACGAAGATTTAGAATCCGGTACAATTATGTAAAGGAGTCAACTATGGAATGGTTTACCGCCGCCGAACGATTTACGGCCGCTTTGGCCTCGCCTGACCCGACACCGGGCGGGGGGGCAGCTGCTGCACATACGGCGGCCATGGGATGTGCCCTTGTTATCATGTCTGCCGGCACCACGCTTAAACGCAAAACCACTCCGGCAGAAGTAAAACCCCGGTTGGAAAAATCGCTACGTAAATTAACCGCTCTTAAAAACCAGTTAGACGCGTACGTCCAAAAAGACGCTCAAGCATACAGTGCTTATTTAACCGCCAAAAAACTGCCTAAAGAAGATCCGGCCCGCGCGCAGGCCTTAGAACAGGCCCTTGTATTTGCGGCACGCGTCCCGGCAGACGTAGCAACTACCGCCGTAGAAGTGCTTAAAGAAACAGATACTCTTAAACCGGGTATTGCCCCGATTATTTTGTCCGATATGTATTGCGCCAAACATTTATTGCAGGCGGCCATTCGTTGTGCGGTAGAAAACATAAAAGCCAACGAAACATTTATCCAAAATGAAGATTTGAAAAATTCATTTGAAAAACAAATCGCAGTTTTTCTAAAATCGTGCTAGGGAGAAATTATGACCGAAAAATCTACATTACGCAGCGGCATGTTAAATACCATCTACACGATGCTGCCGGCTATTGACGACAATTACGCCGCCCGTTTGGTCTACACCTTAGAAGATAAAAAAACAATTGACCAACTGGAACAGGAAATTGCCGACACCGCCGCCCAGCTCAACTCCGATTCTCCCGCCGCCGATACGTTAGTAGCCCAAATGCTGTTAGATGAAATCACCTTGCCCGCGGCTCTTCGGCAACTTCGCATCTATAACAACGCCATGTCTATTTCAGAATTGTGCCAGTCGCTGGATATGTCTAACGAAGAAACCCAAAAAATGCTAGATGTGTATGCGTCTTTTTCGTCGCGCAAATATTTTGACCAAGAATTTGCCTCCGCTTTAAAAACACTCCCCAAAGGCAAAAAATTAACCGATACCCAAAAAGCCCAATATGCCGTAGGTTGCTTAATTAAGTCGGCAGATAGGTGGCTGGCCCAACAAGCCCCCGTCATTAAAGAAAACAAACAATCTATTTTTACATTGGCGGATAAATACCATTTGCCGATCCAAACTACTTCCATTCTACAACGTTTGTACACGCAACCGGGCAGCATTGCTTTTGAACCGGAAATGACACGCTTGCTCCAGTTATTGCTCACGCAAAATCCCAACGAACGGTTGTGTGCTTCCCTGGCGGCTCAAGTAATGATGGGCCGTATGACTTCCAAAGATGCGCAAGATACCGCACTTGTTTCTAAATTATTAAATGAGCAAATTGTGGAAGAAGATTTGCGTATCATCGCTTGCCGTTATTTAAAAGCAAAAACACCTACCGATATTGTAAACACCTTTAATGCCGTGTTAAGCAAATTGCCGCATGTAGATAATGTTGCCGAGAATTTGGGGTTGGCGGTACGTGTCTTTTTAGACGGCACATCTGAGAGTTTTGAACGCGCGGTACGTTTGGCTACACTTCGCCAAGAGCGGGAAATTCTGCGCCGCGAGCTATCCAAAAACGATTTATACGCCGGCTATGAATATGACTTATCCGATAAATTCGGCGGCAAACAATCGGCCGCCCAACTGGACAACTCGTTGCAAGATACGCTTAAAAATTTACCTTTTTGCGTAGATAAAACCGAAAATAAAGAACTGGCCTGTAAAGTACTCCTCGGTACACTCAGCCCCGAAGAAGCCGCCAAACAAGCCCAATACTTGCGGGACTTGAAAGCCAAATCGCTTACGCAAGGGTTAGCCCCGGAGCTGATGAAAAGTTATTTAGGAACAAAACCGGCTGATGAGATTTTGAAATTCTTTGAAGATACGCTTGCTCCGTACACATTTTGGAAATCCGATCGTGATAAACATGCGTTTATTTTACGCGTGCTGGTGGGGGAATTAAACGGCGATTACAACCGTCAAATTTCCCAATTTGTATTGGATATGTTAGAAAACGGCTCGTCGTTAGAGTTAATGACGGATATGCTAAGCAATATCCAAACCCGCAAGGCCAGCAAAGAAGAGCTGGATAAATTACTTGAGTTGTATAAGCAAGCCCGGGTATCTTCCAAATCTTAAAAACAGTAAAAAAATACTGTTAAAACAGGTCATAATTTGGTATGCTGTTATCATACTGTTTTATATTTATGTGCTAAGGGTGAAATATCATGAAATATTGGGTCTATCTTAATGACAAAGTAACAGGGCCTTTCACAGCCGACAAACTGGTAACGCTTAACGGCTTTACCCCGGACACGTTAATCTGCTCGGAAGATGCTGCCAATAGCGGCAACCAAGAGTGGGTCAAAGCGTCTAACGTTTTTGAATTTGAACAACCCGCGCCCGCGCCGGCTCCCGCTGCGGCGGCAGCTGCCCCTGCGGCTAACGCCGGTAACGATGCGCTCACAGCGATGTTGTTAGCTAAAATTGACGCGTTAACCGTTCAATTAAACGGCATGCAGTCTAAATTAGAGGGAATGCAAACCAAATTAGATGAGTCTATTTCCTCTCAAGAAAAAGCCGCGCAAGAATCTGCCGAACGCGCCGAAGCGTTGACGGAACAATTTAATTTCTTAGCGGCCACCCAGCACGATTTGGCTTCTCAGTTACCCAAAGCCGTCACGGATATTCCCACCGAAAACCTAGACGAACAAGTAGACGATTTGGAACACACCATTCCGGCTACCGACCAAGTCATTGAGCCGGCGTTGCAAGAAACAACCCAATCTTCTCAACCGGAAGATCTTACGCCGTCCACTCAAACACCCGATGCACAAGAACCGGCGCAAGACACCGCGGAAAAGACAGAAGAAAACACATCGGCGGCAGAAGATGACCTGTTAAGCACCAAAGAAGGGGACGATGTTGTGTTGAGCTCGGCATTAGATTCGTTACACAGCAAAGTACATGGTCCTTTACAGTCCAAAGACGACAAAGAAGATACGTTCCAAGATTTATTGACCCCGGCCCAAGCCCAAACCTTAGCCAAAGAAGCACAGGAGAAACAACCGGAGGCAACGCCGAAAGCCGAAGATAAAAAAGAAGAAGTTTTGGCTGAATTAACCGATCAGAAACAAGAAGACGTTGTAGACCAGCTCATCAAAGAAAAAGAAGAAGATGAACACAAAAAATCTATGACGATGCGCATTTTGTCGGGCGCGGCCGCTTTGGTTGGTTTGAAGAAAAAAGCCGACAGCAACAAAGCGGAAGAAAAAGTGCAAGTGTCCTCCGAGCAAGATTTACCCGTGTTGGAAACAAAATCTGCCGAAGAGCCGGCCCCGGCCGAAGAACCGAAGGCAGAAGAAAAACCGTCGTTGGAGTTTGACCAACCTATGGAAGATGCCCCGGCTTTAACCGTTGCGGGTACGACACCGGAAACTTCACAAGAAGCAGAACCCGCTGCACAAGAAGAACCCGCCCCGGTGCAAGAAATCTCTGCCGAAGAGCCGCAACCGTTCCCGGCCGAGGCGCAAGAACCGGCACAAACCGAGGATGAGCTTGCCGACACACAAGCGCAACTGCAAGGCGAGCCCTTCGCTCCGGAAACGCTGCCTTCGTTAGAAGCGTCTGAAGCTCCGGCGGCCGACGTCCAACAAGAACAAGTTGATAATGAATCGCCGGAAGAATTAGTACCCAATGCACAAGCAGATAAACCGGAAGATATCATTACCGATGCCGATTTAAAAGATGCGTTTGCAGAACACAAAAACCAAGAAGATAAATCGGTGGAACAATTATTCGGTTTAGCCAGTGCCGGAGCGGCTGTGTCCGCCGTTGCTGCAGCCGAACAAGCCGATCCGTCCAAACCGGAAGAAAACATTTTGCCGTCGTTAGATCAAACAAACGAAACGTCGGCCCAATCGCAGCAAACTGCCCAAAACAGCAACCCCAACGATATGACGGAAGTACAATTAACGGCGGGGTCTACCTATTTAATTTCGGACTTTGTGCCTCCGGCTTCCAATCCCAATGCAGATCCGGGCCAAGCCCTTACCTCCGAAGGCGGTAAAAACGAAGGGGATGATTCCGGCTTAGAAGAAATGGTCCCGTCTTCTTCTGATAACCAAGAACAAGGTAACAAAAAAGAAGAAGGCGCACCGGACGTAACGGTATCGCAAATCGTGTTAGAAAACACGATTAAAGCCAAACGCGGTGCGGCGTTAGATATTCGCACGGTACCCATGGTACCCGAGCCGGCCGATTCCGACCGCTTACAAGTGGAAGGGATGGACGACATTAACGCCCAACACGATTTGAAAAGTGCCGATGTGGAGCCCGCCGGCAAGAAAGCCAAAGCCGCGGTATGGCTGGTGGTATTGGCGTTGCTGGCAGGAGCAATTTACGGTATGTTGGCGTGGATGGATTTAATTCCGCCGCAATTTAACGTATTGCCCGGCAAGAAACAAGCCGCCGTGGCCGCTCAACAAGAAGAACAGTTAAATGAAATGCTCGGCCCGACGGAAGAACAACTCCCGGTGCAAACCGTAGACGAAAACACACCCGTTGCCGTGGAAAACACACAAGAAGCTATTTTAGAAGAAGTAAAAAACTATATGCTTCCCAACGGGATGACGCTTAAAGCGTTTGTGGAGTCCAAACACCCGGCCGCTACGGAGTTGATCACGTGGGAAATTTCCACCGCGGTTGACCCGGATAATTACTCTATCCTCGTTAAAGTACCGCCGGAGAATCCGCAAAGCTTTAAAATCTCTTACCGCTTTAATTACAACGCGGTAACCAAAGCGTTAGACCCAACGATCTCTGACGCCAAAAACTTATTGGACTCGGCCCAACCGCAACAACAACAGCCGCAACCTGCGCCCGCCCAATAAGCGGTTTTAAGTAGAAAACACCCGGACAAACCGTCCGGGTGTTTTTTTATACCCGATAAAAAGCACTTGACAAATCAAAAAAAAAAACAATAATAAAGGGATGGAAAAAACAAATCAAATAAAGACGTCATGCTGAACTTGATTCAGCATCTCACCTTGTTTCTGGTTTAGAAAGAGGTGAGATTCCAAATCAAGTTTGGAATGACAATATAGTATTAAGGAGCAAACAATATGAACAACCAAAAAGCATTTACACTTATTGAACTGTTAGTCGTCGTGCTAATCATCGGAATTTTAGCGGCGGTGGCCCTGCCGCAATATCAATTTGCCGTAGATAAAACACGCGTTATGGGATATGTACAAAACATACAACAACTTGTTAAAGCCCAACAAATTTACAAAATGGCCAATGGAGACTATCAACCCGATTTTACCGCCTTGGATATTGATTTAACCAAAATTTGCCGCACCAATAGTGGTGCTTGCCACAACGAACTGTATAACTGCCCGGGCGGTTTTGGAATCAATATAAACGCAGGGGGAAACCCTTGTCACGTAATCGTATTTAACGACGGAGATGAGCCATGGGTTGCGCTGTCTTATTGTCCCGACGGTACCACCTGCGGATCGGATAGTTCGTCAACCCGAATCATGAGGGCACTTTTTCAATTAAAAGACGGCGTGCTTACCAACTGCACATTCAACAACACATCACGCGGACAAAAACTTTGTAATTGGTTACAACAACAATTTCAATAATTGCCCCACACGTAAAACACCCCCGCAAAAAATATGCGGGGGTGTTTTCGTCTTACGTATAAGAATTATTTCACAGCGTTGCGGGCAATCGTTTCTAAAATATGAAATGCTTTCTCCGCCCAATTCATGCTCAGCCACTCATACGGACCGTGCGGATTTTCGTACCCGGCAAAAATGTTCGGAGTCGGCAGACCGCGCAAGGACAGTTGCGCCCCGTCGGTGCCGCCGCGCGCTTGGGTGAGGCGGTACTGCACATTATTTTCTTTGAGTGCGCCCTCTAACAGCTCCATAGCTTGCGGTTTATCGCGCAAGACATCACGCATATTGCGGTATTGTTTCTTAAAAATAACCTCCATGGTTGCCGCCGGATATTTGGCGCGTTTGGCGTTTACCAAAGCCACCAAATCTTTTTTAAATTGCTCAAACTTATTGATATCGTGTTCGCGCACAATACCCTGTATCTCGGCTTTTTCCAGCCCGCCGGTAATATCTTTAAACAAGATAAATCCGTCCTCGCCGTCGGTCGTTTCGGGCAGTTTATCCGACGGCCACGAAGAAATAATGTCTGCTGCAATACGCACCGGGTTAGCCATAAATCCTTTGGCAGATCCGGGGTGGCACGATTTACCGGTAATTTTAAGCACAAACGAATCGGCGTTAAAGTTACCGCAGTCAATATCGCCCAGTAGCGCACCGTCCACCGTGTAGGCAAAATCAGCGGCAAAATGATCTACGTCAAAATATCCGATACCCGTGCCTGTTTCCTCGTCAATAGTAAACGCGGCTTTTAAAGGGCCGTGTTTAATTTCGGGGTGGGAAATAAAATGCTCTGCTAGCGTCATAATGACCGCAATACCGATTTTGTCATCCGCGCCAAGCAGGGTATTTCCGTCAGCCGTAACGATATCATCCCCTACGCACAATTTCAAATTCGGCGCGGTTTGGGGGGATAAAAACATCTTTTTTTCTTCGTTAATAACGAGCGTGCCGCCGTCGTAATTTTCGTGCAACACGGGGCGGATATTTTTTCCGTTGTAATCACACACGGTATCCATGTGGGCAAAGAGTCCAATGGTGGGTGCTTTTTGATCGGTATTAGCAGGGATCAGCCCCGTTACAAAACCATATTCGTCCACTTCTACGTCTTGGAAACCGATTTGTTTCATTTCCGCCGCCAAGCTGTGAGCGAAAGAAATTTGAGAAGAGGTCGTCGGAACGGCGGTGCTTTCCGGGTCACTGGTCGTTTCCACGGCCACGTAACGCACAAAGCGGTCATAAATTTTTTGTTGTAACGGATTCATAAGTTTTCTCCTATTTGTTCTTTTTTTATTATACAATTATTTGAGGGCTTATTTCTTCGGAGGGACTATGAAAAAAATACTGGCAGGTTTAGTAGGGCTCGTTTTACTAAGCGCGTGCGCCGGCGTACAGCAAGCGCAAAATCTGGCAAATTGCAAATATGCTTTGCGTAATGTGGAACTCACGGACTATAATTTAAATTCGCTTGGGTTTACGGTCATTATAGCTATTACGAATATGAATAAAAAACAAGCGGCCAAACTAAAACGCTTTGAGGGGGAACTGACCGTCAACGAAGAACACATGGCTAACGTAACTTTAAAAGATGTTTACATTGAGCCGGACTCCACCAAAAACGCCAAAGCAAAATTTGTTGTCCCGTTACAGACATTTAGTAATAAATTGGTAGGACTACTCAGCATGAAGAGTGCTACGTTAGATTATCACTTAACGGGTACGATGTATTTTGAAGGGCCGTTGGGGGTGGAAATACCCGTGCCGGTGGACATCGGCCGTTTAGGTAGCGGAAAATAAATTCAGTATTTAATAGAGAATATCGGGCTGAGGGAATTTTCTCAGCCCGGTTTTTTTATGGGTCTAAAGCCCTAGTTTAATGCTAGGCACAAAATGCCACTTGATAGAAGAAAACAAAACAACTAAACTATTAAAGAAAGATAAAGTTAGTATTATCAAGGAGATAAATGTATGAAAAAGTTTTTCACCGCTGCCAGTGTACTACTGGCCATTGCGTTACTGCCGCAATCGGTCTTGGGACAAAAAAGACGTACTCTACAACCCAAACAACCATCCGTTCTACAATCAGATAGTGTACAACAAACACCCCTAATGAGAAAGCTAGTGTCTCATGCTATCCCGGCTGATAGCCAATTAGCGGACCCGACCGCCGTATTTAACCAGTTCCGTCAAATTATTGCAAACAATGATAAGGAAGCTCTTGCCGCCCTATTAGAACGAGGCGTTGACCCCAACTTGAGAGAAGCATCGTCCGGCATGACACCCCTTATGGTCGCCACCGTAACAGGAGCGCGTTTTAGTATCATCCGACTTCTGTTAGCCAAAGGAGCAGATAAAGATATACAAGATAACCTGGGTAAAACAGCCGCCGATTATGCCCAAATACGTGCCCAAGCGACAATAGCCATATTAAACAGAGAGTCAGAAACCGAGGTTGTAACGGCTGATAACGGAACGGAAGATAACTCGTTGCCCCAACAGCAACCCGATACGGAAAAAACTATGAGCGTAAGCAAGGCCTATCAATTACTCGGTGTACTTCCCACGGACAGCACAGCTAAAATCAAGGAAGCATTCCGTGAAGCACACCTTGGATGGCTTGAAAAAGTCAACTCCGACAATTCATCATCCGTCAAGACATTAAGCAAAACCCTCATTGATGAAGAGCAACAAATATATGAAGCATACCATACTATTATGGAAAGTCGGATGTAGACTGATTAACAAATTTGTTGTGTAGTAAAACCGGGCTGAGGAAATTTTCTCAGCCCGGTGTTTATGTTTACAACAAAATCAGCCGTAGGATAAAACCCGTCAGCAAGGCAAGGCCCAGCGTCAGGCCCACCACACGCAACGTATCTTTCCAACCGTTCTCACGCAACATCACAAAAAACGTAGCGATACACGGCAAGTACATCGTCATAAACACGCACGCCACGACAAGCATTTGCGCCGAAAGATTAAACGGCTCTAATAGTGCAATCGCCACATCTTTGCGCAGGAACCCTAAAATCAGCAGCGACGTCGTATCGGCGGGCAACCCTAAAATATACTCCACCGGATAGCGCGAGATTTTTGTAATTAAATCTGTCACGCCGGACATTTGCATTAAATCAACAAACAGTACCCCGCACAAAATAAGCGGCAACGCATCGCACAAATATTCTTTCATGCGTAACCACAATTTGCGCCCAAGTGCGCGGAAACTGGGAATTTGCCAAGACGGAATTTCCATAAACAGTTCCGGCGCCTCGCCCTTTAACAAACGGTTTAAAATACTCCCCGCCAAAATTCCGTTGATGACAAGCACCCCAAATACCAAAAGCATATATTTTAAGCCGTGGGGGGATAAAATGGAAATAATCATCGCCGTTTGCGAAATACACGGCGCAAGCACCAACACAAGCGCCAGTGCAATCACGCGCTCGCGCCGCGTCTCTAGCACACGCGCGCCCATTACCGCGGGCACTTTGCACCCAAAGCCGAGCATAATGGGGATAGCTCCGTAGCCGTGCAAGCCGATTTTATGCAAAATACCGTCTAGCAAAATAGCCAAACGCGGCAAATAACCGATATCGCCCAAAAAACCAAAGAGCGCATAAAACGCAAGCACGTAGCTCATCACATCCACAAGTGCAATTTTAAGGCCGTCGGTAAGCACACCAAAATACGCTTCGCCGCCGTCGCCTACTAAGAGCATACCCAACCAATTATCACGCCACGCGCCGAGCAATTTTTCCATAAACGGAAAATAATAATTTTCATACAGTGGGTCCACAAAGTTAATAATGCTCTCGCCCACAAAACGTACTACAAAAAACGAAATAATCAGCACCAGCAGTGCAATCGGCAACCCGGTTAGCGGCGTGGTCGCCCACGCTTGCAGATGTTCCCAAAACGACGGGTGTTTGTGTTTAACCTCTTGCACTTGTCCGATAATTTTACCGATCGTTTGCCATTTTTCCTCGTCGGTTTTAGGAATAGAAATTTGCGGCGTGTTGGCGTCCAACTCGCCTACCGTATTAGCCAGTTCTTTTAACCCTTCGCCCGTGGTGGCTACGGTGGGAATTACGGGCAAACCCAAGAGTTTAGATAATTTTTTCACGTCAATAAAAATACCTTTGCGTTTGGCTTCGTCAAACTTATTGAGCATCAGCACCGCGGGTTTATTTAACGACAGCAATTCAAGCAAAAAATACAAGTTACGCTCTAAGTGCGAAGCATCCGCCACACAGACGATAAAATCATATTCTAATTCTTTAAACAAATGGTGTTTTTTTCCTTCCATTTGCCATTCTTCTTCCAAGCGGTACAAACCCGGAATATCAATAATATCATACGATTCGCCATTAAACTGGGTGGTGCCGTAGTTGAGCCCCACGGTGGTGCCGGGGAAATTGGACGAAATTACACCCACTCCCGTTAAGCGCGAGAAAATCAAACTCTTGCCCACATTGGGGTTTCCGGCGAGCAAAAAGGTATTTTTTTTAGAGGTGACAATAATTTTTTTGGCGGTTTCGCGCCCGATCGCCACGTCCGTGCCAGATACACTAACAACGACGGGGCTGTTGCCCGGCTGACGTTTGACAAACTGTCCGCGCACAATACCCATAGCGGCTAGTTTGTCAGCCATGTGGGCGTCGGTTTGAATTTCTTTGACTTGGGCAGATTGCCCGGGTTTTAATTGATAGAGAGAACGAGAATTATTTTTTTCCATAAAAGTTAGTTTTTCCTTACTTTTATATTGTATCATTCTAACCCTTTTTCGGCAAGGGCTTTTATCCGACGGTCCCGGCCCGGGGTGTGATTTTTTTGTATAATTTAAAAGTAACTCAATATCTTATTTATAGGAGAAAATACTATGGCTTATAAAGTAAATCCGGAAGTTTGCATTAACTGCGGTGCTTGCGAATCTGCCTGCCCCGTAACCGCTATTTGCGAGAAAGACGGCAAACGCTGCATTGATGCCTCCAAATGCATTGAGTGCGGCGCTTGCGCCGGCACCTGCCCGGTCAGCGCGATTGCTCTGTAACAAGGTAACACAAACAAATATTTAACGCCCCGGCATTAGGCGGGGCGTTTTTATACCCCAAAGGCCCAGATGATTTTGGGTCCAAAGGCCCTTGTGATATTGCGCGGTTTTTTATTACAGTATGATAAACTAATTGCCTCACAAGGAGAATGTATGCTAAAAAAATTGACATTATTATGTATCGGGCTTATTACGACCACTACCGCTTTTGCACAACTTCCGGCTGCCAAAAAAGCGGCAACCCTTATATTAAAACCCCGCGACATAATGGCAGGTGTCCCTAAAGGAATAGAACAAGCCGTCACGCGTCACGTGGCTGAATTAAGACGGGCTAACGTAGCGTCTTTGCGCGAAGTATACCAACTCACAAATCAACAAATTGCCCCCACCGCCACGGCGGGCGAGCAAGTGAGCGCGCTATTAAAACAAATGGATGTGTATGCCCAAATGCAAGCCCGCACCGAGCAAACCGCCCGCGAGATTTTGGCCCAATACGGGGAGGAGAATATTCCGCGGGAAATTCTGCGGCAATCGGCCCAACACGGGCTAGTTAATATCGTACCTTACTTTATGAAAAACGGGGCAAATCCGTCCGACGTATTAGCCGAGTATCTGGCGTATCCTTCCATTGTAAAATCCGCTTTGGATAGAGGGGCAACTGTTAAAGACAACGCTGTCTATATGACTGCTGTTAGAAACGGCTACAGTGAAACGGTCTCTCTGCTACGGAAAAAATCAAATATTCCTTATGAAACCAAAATAGATATGTTTAAATTGGCGTTGGAAATGAAACAATTCGAGGTAGCCAAAGTATTGCTTCCAGACCTAAATTTAAATGCCACTCACCCCTTAGATCCTATCAATCAACAGAATAATCTCCTGTGGGAAAACATTGAAGCGGACAACATGGAAACGGTCCTCTTTTTGCTTGAAAACGGATCCGACCCCAATTTTCGTATTCAAACAGTGCGCGGTTTTGAGGGACCTATACCCGCTGCTACACTCCTCTTATCAGATAAATGGGCAACGTATCTCCCTATTCTCAAAAAATATGGTGCCGATTTGAACACAAACGGACATGAGGGTTCCCTCTTACATGAAGTGATAACCAACCTAGAAAAAACAAAATTTTTAGTAGAATTGGGAGCCAATCCACGGGTTACTGCACGTGATGTTTGGGGAAACGAACGCACTCCGTGCGCTGCGGCATTATCTGCAAAAAACGTCTCCTTCCTATCCAATTACAGAAAAGAGCAACTCCAACAAGTCATAAATTTTTACAGAAGCTTACATTTTCATTAACCAATCCCCCGTCAACCGACGGGGCGTTTTTGCACCTAAAGAAAAAGAGTTGGGCGTAAGCCCAACTCTTTTTTCAGAACCGTTCGGGGGGTAAATCGAAGGTTCTGGGGGGATAAAATTTGCAACTTCCTTATTTTTTATGATACATTGTACGACCCCAAAATTGCAAGTTTTTTATACTAAAATAAAGGTTTATTTTCAGCTAATTATTTTGAATTATATAAAAAAATGCGTGCAAACACGTTGCGTATTGCTATAATATATCCATACAGGAGGTCGTATGAAAATCACAAAATTACCGATTACGTTAGCTTTATCACTTACTTCACTACCGCTCCTCGGAGCCCCCGCACAAAAAAATGATTTGGTCTTAGGAACAAATTCCCGCTCGGTAACAAGTGCCGTTACCCAGCAGGCCACCACCGAGCCCGGCGACATTTACCGCGGTACGGTCTTTGGGGCTGAACAAAAAAAATATCACAGCGATGTGCTCGGCGCTCGCGAGAAAGCAAAATCAAAATTAGTATATGATACTTCGCTCATTCGCGCTATTAAAATCAACGATACCGACCGCGTACGCACCCTTTTATACGCACATGCCGACGTCAACGAAAAAAACTACGCCGGTATTACACCCTTAACCATTGCCGGGGAAAAAGGCAATATGGAAATTTTGCGTATGTTAGTAGAAGACGGCAAAGCCAATGTAAATGATAAATCCAGCTACGGCGTTACACCGTTAATTGCCGCCGCCGCGGCCGGACAAGGCGAAGCCGTTACTTACTTAATCAAACACGGGGCTGATTCTACCGTCAAAGATGATATGGGAAAAACCGCTCTTATTTATGCGGCTAACTTTGATGATGCCAAAACATTAGCCGATTTAACCTCCTTGGATAAAACGTCGCTGAATATCCCCGATGCCGTCGGTAACACACCGCTTATCTATTCGGCCCAACGCGGTTATTTGGAAAACGTAAAAGTGTTACTCGCCAACGGCGCAAACGTTAATTACCGCAATCCGGCTACGGGGCTTAGCGCACTTTCAGCGGCCGCGGCGGAAGGACATTTGCCGGTTGTAAAATACCTCGTTAAAAACGGACATGCCGACGTCAACCTGCCCGACACCGCCGGACGTACCCCGCTTTTCTATGCCTTAGAAAAAGACCAAGTTGAAACGTTGCGTTTCCTACTTGCTAACGGGGCCAACCCCAATGCCAAAGATCACGCGGGTGTTTCGCCTTTGATGCGTGCGTCAGCGAAAAACAAACAAGATATCCAAAAAATGTTACTGGGCCAAAAAGGCATTGAAGTCAACGCACAGGATAATTTGGGACGCAGTGTAGTCGCCTACGCGGTGTACGCAGAGGACGTTGCTTCGACACAAGCATTGGTCAAAGCCAAGGCCGATATCAACACCGCCGATGCCAAAGGCAATACGCCGCTGATGAACGCTATTAAAGCTAAAAAAGACCGCACGGCCGTGTATTTGATTCAACAAGGGGCTGATTTAACCTCCGTCAACCAAGCGGGCGAAACCGTGTTTACATTAACGGATAAATTCTTGCCTAGCTCAGCTACGGCGGGAGTGCTTAACGTAAAACGCCAAGCCATTGAACAACAAGCCCTGCAAGTAGAAGAACAAAAACTAGCCGCGGTACGCGCACTGGAAGAACAACTGGCGCAAGAAGAAGCTGTTATTTTTGAATTAAAAGAGGAGCAAGCCGCCCAACTTAAAGCGGCTGCCGAACAAAAAGAAGCGGCTATCCGCGAACAAGTTACCCAAGAATATCAAGCGCAAAAAGCGGCCTTGGAAGAAGACCCGGAAATCCAACGCTTACAACAACAATTAGAACAAGCTAAAGCCCAAAAAGCCGCCGACTTACAAGCACAAATTGACCAAAAAGTGGACGAGCAAATGGGCCGCGCCACCGCCGCCAAAAATACGGCAGTAAAGCAAGCGCAGGAAACCAAAACGGCCGCCCAAAAGCAAGCCAAACAAACGCAAGCAAAAGCGGCCAACAAGGCAAACCGGGCTAAACAAACCGTCAAAAAAACACAAACAACCGTAAAGACGCAAGCGGTTTCCACCCAAAAGACGGTTTCGCAAGCCACCGCGCCGCTGTTGAATTAAAAAGTATATGACACATAAAACACCCCGGTTTATTACCGGGGTGTTTTTATGATCCGGTTAATAAGCATACCAGTAAGTTGTTTTGTATGACAGCCCTCCGCTGCCGTCCAAAATACTGTAGGTAAACGCATGATTTGTTTTACCTGTTTGAGTCTTACAAAATTGATTGTATGGCTCACCCTCCATAGCCAAGCAATAGCGTTGCCTAGAAGAAGAATTGGCAAAATTGATACTTATGCCATACCCGTTTTTTAATAACTGCTCGTTCATACAGGTAATGGTATTATTAGCTCTAAAATCACAATAAAAGTCTTCGCATTTCCAACGGCCGCCGGTTAATACCCGCTCGCAATTCATACTGACAGACAATTCTTCCATATCCGTTGGGTTTTGTCCGTTTGCCAAATAATACACTTCCGCGGCTTGGGCCAGCGAATTTGCCACCGTCACTAACTGGGAATAGCGCGCCTTCCACACCGCTTTTTCATACTGCGGCAGTGCCACCGCCGCCAAAATACCGATGATAAGAACAACTACTAAAAGCTCAATAAGGGTAAAGCCGCCGTTGTCGCCGTTATAACATAAAGGTCTGTCATCCCGGAAATTTGTAATCCGGGATCTTCCGATTTTTTTTCGCCCCTTAACCATCCCATCAGAAACAAAAATACGAAGATGCCGGATAAAAACTTTCCGGCATGACAAACTTATTTGATTTCCTTTTTCCATAAAAGAACCTCCATTTAGTTTATGTTTCACTAAATGGTATCAAAAAAAAAAACGATGTCAATAGGCAATTTTTACCGACGAAAAAATC
Source organism: Candidatus Avelusimicrobium caledoniensis (assembly GCF_902756455.1). Classification (NCBI taxonomy): domain Bacteria; kingdom Pseudomonadati; phylum Elusimicrobiota; class Elusimicrobia; order Elusimicrobiales; family Elusimicrobiaceae; genus Candidatus Avelusimicrobium; species Candidatus Avelusimicrobium caledoniensis. Next base: position 53,751 of record NZ_CACVRB010000007.1, read on the forward strand.
GGAAAGATTAGTGAAGTAATACTTTATTTATTTTTTACGTACGTTGGAAACAAACTGTTGCCACGCGGCGTATAATTCGCCCGCTTGCACAGCTGTCAGGGTGGGGGAAACTTTTGTGTAGGCCGGCGCACACGTAACCGGTTGCCCGATGTGCTCAGCCGCCAGCATCGCCGCTCCCAGTAGCGTAGCATCGGCCTGATGAGAAACTTCTAGCGGCAGTTGCAACACATCTGCTTGAAAAGAAGTCAAATAATTACTGTGTGAGAGTCCACCCGAAACTTGTACCGGGCCTTTTATCTCGCAACCGTTGGCACGCAAATAAGCCGCAATATCGGCTAACAAAAAGGCCACCGCGCGTAACACTCCGGCCACCCAATCGGGCTTGCGGGTATGGGGGGATAAACCTTGTACCGCCGTCGGCGTTTGGAAGTCCCAATACGGCGCACCTAGGCCCCCAAAGGCAGGCAAAAACCACACCGGCCGGTTGGCTTGCGCGCAGAGTCCGTCCACTTCGCCGTCTTCAAACAAAATACCTTGCGCTTTGAGCCACAACAGCGCGCTGGCGGCGGAATTGACAGGACCTTCCAACAAATAATCGCTGGTGTGAGGTTGCGTACCGGCCGAAAGCGAGGTAAGCATGCCCGGCAAAAAAACGGGTCTATCACCGGTATTATACAGCCAAAATGCACCTGTGCCGTAATTGATTAAACTTTTATTTTTAGCGAGTTTAAAATAAACCGCCGCGGCTTGTTGGTCGCCCACACACGCACAAACCGGGATAGAAACACCTTGATATGTATACGAACCGTAATCGGCCGCGGACGCTTGCAACGACGGTAAAATCTCGTGCGGGATACTAAACGCCTTGCACAGCGTTTCACTCCAAGATAACAAATGGACATCTAAAAGGAGTGTGCGTTGGGCCAGCGAATAATCGGTAGCAAATTTCTGAGCCCCTGTTAATTTCCAAATAATATACGACGCTACCGGTCCCGCCGCCAAACGGCCTTGCGCAAGCAAGCTAATCGCTTGTGGGACGGTTTGTAAACTCCACGTAATCTTAGGGGCGGAAAAAAACGGTGTTTTATAAAGGCCTGTTTTCAAATGGATTTCTTCTTGGCTGACCGTAGCATCTTGCACTTGTGTTTGCGCACGCCCGTCTTCCCACGTAAGCACCGGGCCAACGGACTCACCCGTTTTTGTGTCCCACAACACCACGGTAGAACGCTGGGACGCTACCGCGAGCGCGGCGGCGTTTTGCGGGCCGATTTTATCCAGCACCGCACGAAGTGATTGCTCGGCCGCGTGCCATAAATCTTCGGCGTTATATTCGGACAGCCCGGGCGCGGGACGCGCGGGAACGAGCGGAAAATAATGTTGCGCCCCAATCGTACCGTCGGCCCGCACCGCCGCCGCACGACAGCCCGATGTGCCCATATCCAGCGAAACAATATATTCTTTTTTCATACGGTGCTGTTCCCTTGAAAATTTACAACGATTTTTCTACACGCACGCGCCACGCTTTGACCACTTGTACTAATTTTTGCAACTGTGCTTTATCTTGCGGCGAAACGCTGTCGTCCGTTAATAAACGGGCAATGGTGGTTTTAGTGGGCGCGAGCGTTTTGTTAAGCAAATTTAATTTTTGCAATAAAGCAACGACTTTGGCCGGATCGGTTAGCGTGATTTTATCGTCGGAAACAAGTTCCGCTTTATATTGTTTGCCAAAGTGCCGCTCAAATTTATTTTTTTGCAAAAGGGCCAAAATTTCTTGTTCCAATGTTTGTTGTTCTTGGGTAATTTCGCCCAAGCGGTCAATTTTTTCGGCAAGCAATTCCGGCTCGCTTTTAGGTAACGCGGCCGGTTGTGAAACGGGTTTTGGAGCCGCTAAATTACGCGCACCATAACCACTCGGGCCGTCGTACTCTTTGCCCGTAAACACCGGGCAGATATTGCGGTAATCGCACCAGCGGCATTGGTTTTCGCCGGGGGTGGGGGAAAATTGTCCGGCGCGGATTTTGTCGGCAATTTGCAATACGCCTTGCCAAAATTCAAAAATTTCTTTATCGGGCGCGCGCTCAAATTTCAGTTCCGTTAGCGTAGGCAAGTGATAGAAACTTAACTCGCCTACTTGTACGGTTTTTACTGACGGATCTTTGGCCTGCACGATAGCTTTGATGACGGGGGAGTTTTCCACTACTTTTTGGTACATGTACAGTTGGTCCGGCTCGCGTTGGACGGTTTTGCCCGTTTTATAATCTAAAATTTTAATTTTTCCGTCGCCCAAATAATCCATGCGGTCCAAAATGCTGATTAAGCTTAGCCCGTCAATATCTAACGTGCTTTTGGTCTCTACGGAAAGAGGATGTTTGAAATTGTCCGCATTGGCGGCGTAATATGTTTCCAAAATGCGGCGGCCCTCAGCGTATCCTTCCAGTTCTTTATCTACGCTAGCGTAGCCCTTTTGTTCAAAGGAAGTTTTGTTCCACGTGGTATCAAAAAAAGCGAGTGCCTCTTCTAACGTGGGGAAAGCGGGCTTGGCGGGGTTGTAGATAAATTCCATCACGGCGTGCAGGGCCGAGCCAAACGCAAAGTAGTATTTGGGTTGCTCGGGCAACATGTGGACGTAGCGGAACTTGTACTTTTGCGGACATTCCTTATACATCCCCATTTTGGAATATGAAAACGACAAATTTTTAGCCATGACTTACTCCCCGATACCAAGGTATTTCTTATTGTAGCATTTTAGAATGGGGAAAAATCTTTTAGTATATAGATAAAAATGGTAGAATAGAGAAACAGATTGGGGAGAAAATATCCATGAGTTATATTGACTTGTACAAACAACTCCACAAACAAAACCCTTCTTACGGAGCATCGGGTTACGAATATTGTGATACTGTGTGTTTGGTTATAGACTATCTTAGACCTAAAATTGTGCTCGATTTTGGTTGCGGAAAGAATTCCTTAATAGACTTGTTACAATCTAAATATCCAGACATTATATTTTATGGTTATGATCCTGCCATACCGGACAAAGCCCACCTTCCCGTCAAAAAAGCTGATCTGATAATAAACACAGACGTATTAGAACATATACCAGAGCAAGAGTTACCTATGGTCTTAGAACAAATACGTTCCCTTTCTGATAAAGTATTTTTTGTCCTACATCATGCTTTAGCGTATAATTACCTACCAAATGGACAAAACGCACACTGCACCGTAAAACCTATTTTTTGGTATTACCATTTATTTGAAAACTATTGGAGGAATATAACCGTGCTTCCCGGTAAACGGCCATGGCTAAGCATCGTGTTAACCTTTCCAATTCCCACTAGTTTATTTCATCGTTATGAAGCAGAAATTTTAGTGTCAAAAAATTCTAAAGAAGCCATAAAGGAGCTGGTCAGAATGTTTTATCATAAACTACGCAAATTACTTAAATGGGGGTATTGATACTTGGATCAGCTAAGAGAAAGTTTATGAAAATACGAGAAGCTATACAAAAAATAGACAGTTATTTAAATACCATTCCCATGGCTCAACGATTCTTGTGGAACTCTCGCAACACTATACGTCATCGGCGTATTTCCTATTTACTTAAAGAAAACAAAAAATTTTACAATTGTCATGTTGGAAAACGTTGTTTCATACTGGGGAATGGCCCCTCTTTAAAACAAGTGGACTTTTCTACTCTTAAAAACGAAATTGTTTTTACTGTCAATCAACTCCCACGCCATCCAGATTTCCCTAAACTGCATACAAATTACCATTTCTTTTCAGACCCAGATTTTTATACAGAAAACGATTCTCCCGAAGGGGAAGAGTTCCTTCATGTTATCAAATCAGTAAAAACATCTGATAATACTCCTCAAGTTTTTTACAAATTAGAGGGTTATAATTTTGTACGCCGACACCATCTCGATCAAATATTGAATATTGCATACTATGATAATAGGATGGTAAATTTAACACGAAATCCTCAATCTTTTATTGATTTTACGCATCAAGTGCCCGAAGTGTTGAGTGTCGTTCAATTTGCTATTGAAATGGCCGTTTATATGGGATTTAAAGAAATTTATTTATTGGGCTGTGATTGTAGCGGATTTATTTCAACCGCCCAAATGAGATTACAACTGAACGAGGATTCTCTTTATGGATTTGAATTATCTTTAAATGAAAAAACACGTCTAACAAAACGATCTTCAGTCATATCTATGAAACAGGATTTAATTCAATATGTAGCCATTTTTGAAGGTTACGAATATTTGCAGAGATATTGCAACAGAAACAAACGTTTCCTCTATAATGCAACGGAAGGCGGTTTATTAGAAAACCTTCCGAGAGTGCACTTGTGCGATATCCTGGCGAAATAGCAAAAAATCTACGTAATCAGTTTCATCTTTCTACACAAATTTTTTTGAAGAAAATTTATATTTTTAGTAAAATAGATGTAGTTGCCCCCATAGCTCAATGGATAGAGCACCCGCCTTCTAAGCGGATGATATAGGTTCGATTCCCATTGGGGGTATTTTTTTGTTCCCCAAAGCAACATAAACTGCTTTATGTTGCGCTGGGAATCGAAAGGCGCAGCGATGTACGAGTTTTGCCGCAGGCAAAGGCGAGTACCGCTTATGTTGCGCTGGGAATCGAAAGGCGCAGCGATGTACGAGTTTTGCCGCAGGCAAAGGCGAGTACCGCGAGCCCGGCCTGCAGGAAAATCTCGTCAGAGATTTTACCGGAAGGCGAGCCCATTGGGGGTATTTTTTGTTCCCTAGCAATATAAACTGCTTTATTTGTATATACGAAATTAGTTATCAGAAACTACCTTTGGAAAGTGGCATTTCGCACAGATTTCCCGTACGATATCCCATTCAAAACGGTTTAACACAAATCTCGCCATTACTGCGCCATATACGGCTACAATACAAATGCCGTGCAAAATAAAACTGCGCCACGTCGCCTGTACAGGCCAGTAATGCCACACCATGCCCAACACAATCATCACCACTAGGCTCCAACCGGCAATCGGCCCCAGCGCGCGGAAAAACGCCTTGAGATGTAGTCCGATTTTGTGATAGTACCAATTCATCAATATACCCCGCACCAAACACGTACTCAGCACCAGGGCAATGGCACAACCCATCGTGCCGTAGTATTTTACGAGGGGGAAAGCCAACAGCACATTTAATAAAGCCGTAGCGATACCCAAATAAGCCGAAAAACGATATTTGTTGATAGCCATTAACACGGAGTTTGACACCCCCTGCACAATGTTAAGCAACGAACAGCTCATCAGCACAATGGCCAAACCGTAACACACCTCGTTACCCGGCCCCAACCACAACCGCAAAAATACTTGCCCCAGTAACACAAACCCGATTAACAAAAGCAACGCCACCAAGGTTTGCAATCTTCCCGTTTTACAAAAAATATCGTTGTGGACCGCTAACGAATTTTGAGTAGCAAAATCGCCGGACAATTTCGGCAAAAACACCCCGCTAATAAGCGAAGGTATCATAGTAAAGGCCATTAACAGTTGCGAGGCAATATAATAGTTCGCCACCGCCAACGCACCGGCTAACAATCCTAGTACAAGCGGCCCCAAACGCGAAGAAATCTGCCCGGCAATATTTCCCAGAAACACAAAGAAAGAAAATCCGAACAATTGTCTAAGTAATGATACATTGCATCCTCGCGGGTGAACATGGATATGCAACCGAATTTTACAATACAAATAATATCCCAGCACCAAACTGATATTAGCTGCTGTTTGTACCCACACCACGCCCACGACGTTGGCTTTCCAGCAAAGCGCTCCCCATATCGCTAACGGTGTCAAAACCGTTGTACATAAATACAAGCATTGTAAAAAGACAAATCTTTCTTTGGCTTGTACCAGCCCCAAAAATAAATTCCCCGGTACGCATACTGCAAAATTAAGCACCAAAATCAGATAAATCTGTTGGGCTGTGGCCAAATCAGCCGGGGAAAGCGCGTGGCCGTATATCGGGCTTATTAAAAAATAGCCACCGATGCTAATTAAGATGAGCAGTCCCGTCAAAATCACATACAAAAACGCCGCGGCATCAATGGTACGTTGGGCCTGTTGCGGCTCGTTCTTGGCATCTGCCCGGGCGACAAAGCGCGTAACAGTAGCACTCAAACCAAAATCTAACACAGCAATCACGCCGATAAACGATCCTATCATCTGATAAATACCGTACTGCTCTTTAGACACATAATGCAGTAACATCGGCACATAGATAAGCATGATAAGTGCATTAAGACCGAAGTTCAGATAGGAAAGCAATATCCCGGTTTTACGTTGATCCATACGATATTATTGTAACATTTAATGCGCTTCTACCGCCCTTTTATCTGCTTGCCACGGAAGTGTAGGTTTAGTAAGATAGAATTATCTTGTATTTAAGGAGATACTATGCAATCAAATATTTTTCGTAATGCCGTACTATGCGGTGCGGCATTATTTGTTGCGTCCGTAGCGGGCGCGCAACAATGGCAATTTGTCGGCACACGCGCAATGGGGATGGGCGGTGCGGGCGTTGCTACCGCGGTTGGGCCGGATGCCCAATACTGGAACCCCGCCGGATTGGCCCAGCCTGAAGATAACAAACGGACACACATTCTCTTGGACGGAGGAGCCAGTTTAGAAGCCACCAAAGACACCTTAGACGGCGTACGGGAACTAACCGAGATGACCCGTCAATACAAATCGTTGAAAAACGCCATTACCTCCGGAAACAAAGCATCCGCTGATAACATAGACACTTTATTCAAAGGGCTTAATAACATTGCCAAAATGCTCGGTAATGACATGGGGGCCTTGGCCCATGCGAATGCCGGGTTGGGCATTACGATGAAAAATTTTGCCGTAGGTATTCGCACTCTGGGCACAGGAGCTATTACCCCGGTGGTAGATACCAAGCGTTTGGAATTTTATACAGGCGGTTACACGTTAATCGGAAGTCCGACCGCTACGCTTAATCCGGTGCAACGAACTGCAGCGGAAGTATTAGCCGCCGCCATTGATGCAAACGGAATTTTTGATTCTCTAAGAACCCTTTTAAACGCAGGATCCTGTTCCAACAGTTTACAGTTAGCCACCGCTTTAGTAGATGCGGCCCGGTCTTATGTGGGCGTGAGCGATGAAAAAATTTTACGAGCATTTAGCCAAGCAGCCGATTATATTCCCGGGGCCAGTGCGCTCATCAATTTGGCCGGTAATGCCGATGGAAGTTACAAAGACAACGAAACGCTCGTCATGGTAGATGCCGCCACCTTTGCCGAAGCCGGCTTGGGGTATGGACAACAAGTGATCCCCGGTTTAAAAGTGGGGGGAAACTTCAAAGTAATCAGCGGCTATACGGCACAAAGCGGTGTCATGGTACTCACAAAAGACGAAAAGATCAAAGAGATTTTTGACAAAGCATACGATAACAAAAAGAACTCCACCAACATCGGTATTGACGTAGGTGTAATGGGGAACTTATCGCAACTGTTAGACAAAGAAATTTTTTGGAATCCGCAATTTGGGTTGACTGCGCGTAATATCAACAGCCCGAGATTTGCCCGTCCGGATCCACCCTCCGACATCAATGCGGCTATCGTACGCAACTGGCGCACTGAGAAATACGAACTCAAACCGCAATTGCGCGCGGGCGTAGCGGTAAATCCCTCTAAACGACTGACAGCCGCCGCCGATATTGACGTAACGGAAAATGATACGCTGTTAGACACTATCAAGTCGCGCCAACTCGCGCTCGGCCTAGAGTTTAACGTCATCAACCATCCGCGTTTTACAATGCCGCTTCGCGTCGGATATAACAAAAACATAGCGGTAAGTACCGTTTCGCCGTTCTACACAGCCGGTATCGGGTTTAATACAACGCGCTTTCACATTGAACTCGCCGGAGCGATGAGCACCAAGAGCACCAAGATTGACGGAAAAGATATTCCTAACTCAGCGGCCGGTTCGCTGACGATAGGTTTTTTGTTCTAATACCTGTACCAAAAGCAATAATGAGAGCCGCCCTTAACCGGGCGGCTTTTTTTGTGTTCCTCAAGTCTGCGTGACAATCACTCATTGCAAGAGAAAAGAGAAATAGCCGTTTCGTTTTTCCGCCCCTTGAGTGCTGTTTATAAAAAGCGCCGAAATGGATAAGAAATTTTTCATGTTTGAGCAATAGCGAGTTTGAAAAATTTCCCATTTCGTCTGCTTTTTATAGCACATGGGGCGGCACTCTTTTGCGAGCTTTTCTGGTGCCAGAAAAGCGAAAAG
>NZ_CACVRB010000008.1:0-37396 GCF_902756455.1 Candidatus Avelusimicrobium caledoniensis
AAGTTTTATTTTTTCTCTCGCTATATCCCGCATAGAAACTCTGCGGGATGACGAGCGAGAGAAAAATATATACAGAAAAGGCCCTTGCCGGGCCCAGGCGTGAGGCCTAGGACCTCTGCAAGCAATTTATGTTATCTTTCGCAAAAGGGGACTTCGTGTTATTCTGCAACGCCCCCCTTGCCGGGGTGCTCGCCGCACGCCACAACGGTCCTAAAATAACGTCACAAAACGTCGCAGATATACTATAATGGAAGAAAGAAAATCAAAGGAGTTTTTATGCCCGCAGATATTACACTGATTAGCCCGTTAGACGGAACTGTTGTGCCCTTAGAAAAAGTACCCGACCCCGTATTTAGTGAACACATGTTAGGCAACGGCTTAGCTATCTTTCCGGCCAGCCAAACGATATTTGCCCCTTTAGACGGTACCGTTACCAACATCAACGCCGCCTTGCATGCCATGGTCATTAAAAAAGGAAATATGGAAGTGCTTATCCACGTCGGGTTGGAAAGTGTGGCACTAAAGGGCGAAGGGTTTGAAGTGTTTGTCCGTCAAGGGCAAAGCGTACAAGCCGGGCAAAAATTACTCTCGTTTGATTTAAACATCCTGACAAAAAAGGCCGCCAGTCCGCTTGTATTACTGGTTATTACCTCGCCCGCGGATGCGGCCATTACACCTTTAGCCGACGAAAAAATCAAAACAGGACTCCCACTCTTTAGCGTGCATAATATGGAAAGCACCAGCAGCAATTTATCCTCGTTAGAAATGTTGGAGTCCGACGCGCTCGTGCTTAAAAACCCCACCGGTCTGCACGCCCGTCCCGCCGCGATTTTGGCCGCTATTGCCGCCGAGCATCCTTATTTAGTGGAAATGCACAAAGGCCGCCAATGCGCCGATGCGAAAAGTATTGTCAGTTTAATGGGCTTAGGCCTTAGCCGTAACGACTCTGTTATTTTGCGCGTGTTTGGCCCGAAAGAACAAGCACAAGTAATGCTCAAACGCCTGGAAGAAGCGTTCAATAAGGTACTGGGCGAAACTACCGAGGCAAGCCATCCCGCCAACGATACACCGACCGAAGAAACATCGCTCCAAGGTATTTGCGCGTGTGGGGGTTTAGCGTGCGGCCCGGCGTTTTTATTTAAAGCAAGTGCGTTTTCTTTTGAAGAAAATGCGTCTAACCCGGAGTCCGAACGCCGCGCTTTGGACGAAGCACTTAATACGCTTTGCAAACAAATGGAACAACGGCTCGGCGAAGAAAAAAACACAGTTACACGCGATATTTTAAATGCGCATTTACTACTGCTTAAAGATCCCTTGCTAGCTAACACTACCCGCCAAATTATTGACCAAGGCAAAACCGCCGCTTTTGCCTTTAACAGTGCTATCCGGCGCAGTGTGGACATGCTCAAGCAAACTAAAAACAACTTTTTAATGGAACGTATTGCCGATCTAAAAGATTTACGCCGCGAAGTGCTTTGCCAACTTACCGGGCAACAACGCCGCTCGCTTTCCATTCCCCCCGGCAGTATTATTATTGCCGATGAGTTGCTCCCGTCCGACGTGTCGGCCTTGCCCGAACATACCGCCGGTGTATTACTGGCTAGCGGCTCCCCTACCGCGCACGCGGGCATTTTACTAAGAAACCGCAATATCCCCTCTATCGTCCGGGCCGGAAAATATGTACTGGATATTCCCCCGCAAACAATTATTTTGTTAAACGCCGACGAAAGCCAAATTGTTATTGACCCAACATCTGCACAACAAAAAGAGTTTGAAGAACATATCCAACAAGTACAACAGCGTAACCAACAAGATTCCGCACGCGCCCAAGAGCCCGCCACCACGCGGGACGGACTGCGCATTTATGTAGAAGGTAACATCGCCGGGCCCGAAGAAGCCGCCCGGGCGTTTGCCTCCGGCGCCGAAGGGGTGGGACTTGTGCGTACGGAATTTTTATTTCAAGACCGGCCGTTTGCCCCCACCGAACAAGAACAACTGGCCGCGTATCAGATGATTTTAGATGCACTGCCCGGACAACCGGTTACGTTTCGCCTGTTAGATGCCGGCGGCGATAAACCCATGCCGTTTATCAACATCGCCCCGGAAGATAACCCGATTGTCGGCATACGCGGCATACGCGCGTTGGATGCCAACGAAAAATTTTTCCGCACCCAACTGCGTGCGTTGTTGCGGCTTACTCCGCAAGAGCGGGTACGCATTATGTTACCGATGATTTCGTTTGAAGAAGAAATCATCCGCTTTAAACAAATTTTTAAACAAGAAAGCATTTCCTTAGGGCTCAAACAAACCGCCCAACTGGGTATTATGGTGGAAGTTCCGTCGGCGGCGTTGCTGGCTAAACAACTGGCCCCGCATGTGGACTTCTTCTCTATCGGCACCAACGACTTGACCCAATATACCTTGGCCATTGACCGTAATCACAAAGATTTAAGCCCGTTGGCAGATGCCCTGCACCCGGCGGTATTGCAACTTATTTACCAAACGTGCGAAGGGGCCTTGGCACACCAAAAACCCGTAGCCGTTTGCGGGGCACTTGCTAGCGAAGCTGACGCCACCCCCTTTTTAATCGGCTTAGGCGTTACACATTTGGCCGTCAGTGCAGCTGTGGCCGCCCGGACAAAAGCACGTATCCGCCGGCTCAATTACCACCGGTGCCGGGAACTGGCGTTGCAAGCGTTACAACAACCCAGTGCCGCCGCCGTACGGGAACTTGCTAAACAACACTTTGCTTCAGAAATTGTAGGAGAATTATGACAAAACTAAAAAATATTTTTCGTGCCTGTGGGGCGGCGGCCGTACAACTGGGCCGCGCCTTAATGCTTCCTATCGCGGTACTCCCCATCGCCGGGTTACTCTTGCGCTTAGGCCAGCCGGACTTGTTAAATATCGCATTTATATCCGAAGCCGGAAATGCCGTGTTTGCTAACTTACCCGCTATTTTTGCTATCGGCGTAGCCATCGGATTTGCCAAAGAAAGTCACGGCGCGGCTGCCTTAGCCGCTTTTGTCGGATATATGATTTTAACTGCCGCGCTAAAATCGTTAGACTCCTCTATTGATATGGGCGTTATGGGCGGTATTATTGCCGGGATATTGGCCGGCGTATTATACAACCGTTTTCATACCGTTAAATTACCGCCTTATTTGGCCTTCTTCGGCGGACGACGGTTTGTGCCGATTGTTACCGGAGCGGCGTGTTTGTTGGTAGCGGCACTGGCCTATTTTATTTGGCCGCCTATCGGACGCGCCATCAGCACCTTTGGCAACTGGACGATTTCTTCGGGTAACATCGGCCTATTTTTCTTTGGGCTGGCTAACCGCTTGCTGATCCCGGTGGGGTTGCACCACATCTTAAATAATTTGGTCTGGTTTCAATTCGGCGATTTTGCCACCGTGCAAAACGGTATTGATACGATCGTGCACGGCGATTTGTACCGCTTCTTTGCCAAAGACCCCACCGCCGGCACATTTATGGCGGGCTTTTTCCCGGTGATGATGTTTGGACTTCCGGCCGCGTGTTTGGCTATGTTACATACCGCTAACACCACACGCAAAAAAGCAACGGCCGGGTTACTTCTTTCCATGGCGCTTACCTCGTTTTTAACCGGCATTACCGAACCCATTGAATTTGCCTTTATGTTCTTAGCGTTCCCGCTGTATATATTGCACGCGGTACTGACCGGTATTTCCATGGTACTTATGAATATACTGGGTGTAAAACTGGGCTTTACGTTTTCCGCCGGGTTATTTGATTACCTGCTTAGCTACGGGATTAGTTCGCGGCCGCTTTGGTTACTTCCGGTAGGTATTTTTTGGGGCGTGCTTTACTATTTTATTTTCCGCTTTGCCATTATTAAGTGGAACTTAAAAACCCCGGGCCGTGACGACGAGCCCGCCGCCCAACAAGCTCCTGTTCCTACCGCCTCAACAACGGCTAACTCGCGCGGACAGCAATATCTGAGCGCGCTGGGCGGGAAAGAGAACATCAAAACGCTTGGTGCGTGTGCCACGCGGCTTCGGCTGGAAGTACACGACGCACAAAAAGTAGACGAAGTAACGCTCAAATCGCTCGGTGCGCGCGGCGTAGTCAAAACGCAAAGCGGACAAGTACAAGTGGTCATCGGGCCGGACGTGGAATTTCTGTGTGATGAAATTAAACAAGCACTAAACTAAACAACTATGCAATTACTGGTCAGCCAAAAAAATATCGGGGAACTGGCCGCCACCTACATCCGACAGAAGGTGACGGCATTTGTGCCGTCTGAAAAAAAACCGTTTGTACTTGGGTTGCCCACCGGAGCTACGGTAGTGGACATGTACCGTTTTTTAAGTGAAATGTACCAAAACGGGCAGTTAGATTTTTCCCATATCGTTACGTTTAATATGGATGAGTATGTGGGCCTTACTCCTAACGACCCGAACAGTTATCATTTTTATATGCAAGAGCACTTGTTTAGTCGTGTGAATTTACAACCGTCTAATACGCATATCTTAGACGGTTTGTCCGCCGATTTGCAAGCCACGTGCGACGGATACGAAAACGCTATTAAACAAGCGGGTAAAATTCATTTATTTTTGGGAGGTGTGGGCCGCAACGGACATCTGGCTTTTAATGAACCCGGCTCGTCATTTACTTCGCGCACGCGTCCCATTACTTTGGAACCCAGCACCCGGCAAGCCAATTCCCGTTTTTTTAATAACGATGTGTCGCGCGTTCCTACGCAAGCTTTAACCGTAGGTATCGGCACGGTGTTAGATGCCGAAGAATTATTATTTTTGGCTTCGGGTCCGTCAAAAGCGCAAGCCGTAGCACGTTTATCGCAAGGAGAAATTACCCCAAAATGGCCGATTACCGCGCTTAAAACACACGCTAACGCCACGCTACTGGTGGACGAAGCCGCGGCCTCGCTATTAACGGGCGAAGTCAAACAAGCTCTATTAACCCAACAACAGCAACATCCGCAAGCCCAAACGTGGTGCGTGGAAATAAAAGGATAGTTTATGACAAAAACGCTACTCACTAACGTCCATTTAATTACCTTAGAAAACGTCTGCAACGATTACGCTATTTTAACCGACGGACCGACAATTGTATCGGTTTTTCCGATGAGTAAAAAGCCCTTGCCAAACGCCGATACAATCATAGATGCCGGCGGAGCGTGGGCCATGGCGGGTCTTATTGATATGCATATTCACGGCCTAGCCGGACACGGCCCGGAACAAAACACCCCGCAAGCGTTGTGGGCGATGTCAGAGGCGCTCGCCCGGTATGGGGTGACGGCGTTTTGTCCCACGTTATATTGCGCCGCGCCCGCGCGGTTACAAGAACAACTGCGCCGTTTAGCACCCGCTATCGGGCAAGAAAAAGGCGCACGCATATTGGGTTTTCACTTGGAAGGGCCTTTCATTTCGCCGCAAAAAGCAGGCGCGATGAAACCGCAAGACATGGCTTTACCCGACGTAAAAATAATGGAAGAATTGTACAAGGCCGCGGACGGAAAAATCACCAGCATAACGCTCGCGCCCGAACTGCCCGGTATCGCGCCTGTCATTGATTTTTGTTTACGCCACCAAATTATCCCCCAAGCCGGGCATACCAACGCCACGTACGAAGAATTTTGCCGCGGCATACAATGGGGCGTTTCTCACGCCACCCACGCGTTTAATGCGATGAGTCCGTTTACCCAACGCGCCCCGGGAGCCGCCGGTGCGGTGCTGATGAATGAAAACGTATCGTGCGAATTTATCGGCGACGGTGTACACGTACATCCACAGATTATCGCTTTTTTACGCCGTGTAAAATCAGCCGATAAATTAGTGTTAATTACAGATGCGCTGACTCCCACCGCGCAAGAGAAAGGGCCGTTTATCGCTAATGGGGATGAAGTAATTTTTGAAGGCGGCGTATGGCGAAGAAAAACAGATCACGTGATTACGGGATCTGCATTGACGTTGCCGCAAGGCATTAAAAATTTAGTGTCGTGGGGCTATCCATTACCGCAAGCGGTGCGGTGCGCTAATGCCAACCCGGCCAAACTTCTGCAATTAAAAAGCCACGGCCAACTGGATGCCGGTTTTCAGGCAGATATTACACTACTAAACGAAGATTTTACCCCTAAAGCTACTTTTATTAACGGCAAACAAGTCTTTTAATTTTTACGTCCGAACAAGTGGAATAAATCCCATTTCTTTTTAGTTTGAGCCGGCACCGGTTCCAGCGGTTTAAGCTCGTCGGTCTCCGTATCGTAACGATATATTTTAACCAAATTGGGCGCATCAAAACGGCTGTCCAACACAAAGGATTCATCCTCGTTCCAACGTACGTGGTGAACACTAAAGTCAATATAGCGTGCGTAGTGCGATTCTAACAATTCCTGCAAAGCGTTGTATGAAAATTTATGATCTACGGTATAATGCCCTAACTCCATTTCACCACTGCTTTTTAAAGAAATATGCGAAATATACTCGTCCACATTTAATTCAATCAACGTTTTCCCATCCATCGTTAACGGAATTTTGGCTTTCCCCTCATTTTTATAAGCTTGTACCAAACGTTCCAATATCCACGCAGGGGTAATGTACCCTTTGTCGTATGCTTCGTTTTTGCCGATATACGAACTGCCGTTATGGATGCCCACTAACCGCCCGTCTTGATCCACGACAGGCCCGCCGCACAATCCTTTGCGTTGGTCCCGTGAGAACGGAATAGTCGTTTGAAGGGTAAAAGGTTCCGTCTTAATAACGCGGCGTTGTGGAATATAGACCGCCTGCCGGGCAGCAAAACCTTGTGAACTTACCACCGAATGCCACGTAGGCATTTGGGTATTTAATGACAAAGGATGTAGCAGCTTTTCATCCTGGGTGCGGAATTTAACTAAGGCCGCATCTAAAAACTCCGGCGTACTGATTTGTA
The DNA here is from genome assembly GCF_902756455.1 of Candidatus Avelusimicrobium caledoniensis. NCBI lineage: Bacteria > Pseudomonadati > Elusimicrobiota > Elusimicrobia > Elusimicrobiales > Elusimicrobiaceae > Candidatus Avelusimicrobium > Candidatus Avelusimicrobium caledoniensis. The sequence continues at coordinate 6,934 of NZ_CACVRB010000008.1, forward strand.
CAATCTCCGCCGGAACAGAAATAAATCGTCGGGTAGTCGGATCAAACAAATCTGCGGTAAAACTGGCTCCCACCGATTCTTGCCAAGTAAAAGCATTTCCCAACGCGTGCATAGGTATCACGCCGAATATTTCTTCTTGTCCGTCATAGGTGGTCTTAAATACGGTACCGGAAATAAAATTAGCTTGTCCCAAGGACGGACCCGGACGGGCTTGAAAGGAAGAAGGCAAAAACGCCGTAATCTCCTTAGGCACGCGCGGTAGAAAAGAATGATCCGACGGGCCCTTTTTCGCCGCTTGGAGAGAGGCAGACGCCGCCTGCTGCGCGACACGAGAAGTTAAGTTAACAGAATAGGGCACAGACAAATTGTGGTTATAAGCAGAGCCGATCCCGGATTTTAGGTACGACCCTTTCCCGACAAGCGGTCTTTGAAAATTCTTAATTTGGCTAAAACGCCGGGTCATCCCCACCACGGCACTATGACCAAAACCTTGGGCCCCGGCTACTCCTTGCGTCAACAGCACGGTAATAATAAAAAGAAAAACTATTTTTGCGCTTTTTAAATTCATAGTATGCACTTATTCTTTAGATTTAGACTCAAATATAATTTTCCCTTCTTTAAAATCATACCGGTATGTCCGGCGGGTTTTATCGCGCGGGTTACGGATTTCAAGCAATTTATCCGGGGTAGCCGGATCCCAATGCACGCGACGGGTGGTCAATTCAATGTAACGCGGGGAAAATTTTTCTATCATGGCATTTACCTGATCGTAGGCAAATTTAGATTCAAACCCGCGTTGCCACAATTGCTTTTTATTTTCATTAAATAAACGTACGTATGAAATGTACCCGTCCACCGGCATATCCAACACTTTTTGCCCGCCTAATATCAACGGGAATGTGCCCACCCCGTCATGGTAAGCCGCTTCCACCAGCACTTCTAACAATCGCACATCCGTAGCATGCCCTACGTCATCGGCTTCGCCGTATTTTCCGTAGGTGCTTCCCGTATGAATGCCTATAAGTTGGCCGGCTTCATCCAGTAGGGCACTGCCGCATAATCCCATGCGGTCGTTGCGCGGGTAGGGCATCGTTGTACGGATACAAAGCGGTGTTTTGGAAGAAAACATACGGTTTTCAATTGCAACAAATTTTTGCCCGGCAAAACCATACGAAACCGCTTTATCGCCGTTAGAAAACGGACGGCGGCTAATTTCAAAAGGTCTTAATTCTTCCGCTCCTTCCAGCACTTTACCAATCGCCACATCTAACATGCTCGGTGCGGAAACCTGTATAATTTCCACCGGAACAGCTTTAAATGTTCCATCCCCCGCATAAATATCTGCCGTAAAAGTTTTGCCTAATACAAAACGGCCGGATTCCAACGCATGCGCCGCCACGGCCACATATGTTTCGGGCACCCCGTTATGAGTTGCTTGAAAAACAGTTCCGGAAAATAAATTGGTACGGTTTACCGTCGTTTCGCGTGCCTGAAAAACACCGCGTAAAATCGTTTCCTGATTCAGTGCTCCCGCCGACAAACGCGGTGTAAACAGATCCGCCCCCACCCTTGCACAAGATGACACTCCGCCGCATGACGAAAGGGACCCGCTACGAGACAGGGCCGCCTTTATTAACGATTCTTGGGCCCACGCGGCAGATTCTGACAACGCAACCAATCCCGCCAAAACGACCAGATAATTAAAATTTTTCCTCATATGTATATTTTATGGGCTCCCTGACGATATAACAAGGGTCCAAAGACCTAATCAGCGTTAGGTCCTACCGATCCGTCATCTGTGAGGGAATAGCGTACTTTGCGCACGGCCGGCTCGTAATTAAGGTAGGAAGAATAGGAGTTTTCCCAACCGGCACGCCCGATCGTAAATTCCACATAGCGCGGCTTATACTCGGCAATTTTAGTCCGAAGCAATTTATAGGAGAAATACGAACTGCTCCGGGCTCCCCAAAGCTCGTCGCCCGCTTCATCAAACAACATTACTTTGGATAAATATTCGTTGGATAACACGGGGACGATATGACCGTCAAAATTTAATTCAAATTTCGTGTCATCTTGTTGTTCATAACTCTTGGCCAATTTATATAACACGTCGGCAGGAACGGCATAAGCTACATCCTCTTGCGCATTTATTTTACGTGTACTGCCCGTATGGATTCCGGCCAATAAACCTTGCTCATTCACTACCGCACTACCACACAACCCGTGGCGTCTATCCTGCGCCAGCGGCATCGTAGTACGGAAAGAAAGCGGCGTTCGTTCCACCACAACACGGTTAGCTATATCTACAATTTCCCGTTGTCCCACAAAACCGTGAGAGGAAAGCGTTTGCCCTAATGATAATTCGCTTCGGGCCAAAACAAACGGTTTATCTAACAACCCCTCATCCTTAGGGTTGAATTTTACCAACGCTACATCAAACATCGGGTTAATGAGTACGGCTTTCGCCGGAACGGAAACGAAATGACCGTCGCGATAAATATCTGCCATAAAAATACGGTTTAGTTGGACTACTTCTTGGTCCCCACGGTCAAACACGTGGGCCGCTACCGCTCCGAAAATTTGTCCGTCCACTTCAAACAAGGTGCCGGAATAACGGGAAGGCACAAGAGCAGACATATCCCGCGCCTGAAAAGTACCCGACAAATACGGATGAGCAAGACCGGGAGTAGCCGCCGGGGTAACCGGCTGTACGGCAGGGGCAGACAAAGAAACTGCGGGCGAGAAAGTAGGCACTTCCGGCAATTGTAATTGACCGCGCAGTTTTTTCAGTTCCTGTTGGGTTTGTAATACATGCGCGGCATTCTGTGGCGTTATTAAGCCGTTATATCCGCTAAGTTGTAAAGAAGATAGGGCACTACGGCGCACTTGGTTGGAGAGTGCCGCAGATGATACGCCGGACAAACCGGATAAATTTTTCGTCACTCCCCACGGCAATACTAATTGCTTGCCAAACGGGCCGCCCGCTTGCACCGTCCCCCAACACAAGCATAAACTAATAATCAAATAATAACGCCGTTTTTTCATAAGTTCATCACACGAATTACAATTTTACAACCAATTGTTCCACCACATTTTATTTTTTTCGGAAATTATTTTTTTCAACGAAGTATCATACGTATATATCGTGTAAGCATCCCAAAAATGTTCACGGTCCTCTTCTAAGTGGCGGGCATTTCTCCGGCCGATCCATTTGACTTTACGGACCACAAAATTTAAGTACCGGGGGTTATGCAATTCCATCTGCTCCAACAACGTACTGTAAGACAGTTTATACCCAAAGCGCAAATAGGCCTGTTGATTGTCAAACCTATCGGCCAAACGGACTTCGGAAATATACTCATCTACTTTAAGCGGCATAATCATCTGTCCGTCTAAAACAAACGGAAAAGTATCTGAGTGCCCATGATAAGCATCTACCAACGTAGAAAGAAAAGACGCGGGCATCGCATAGCTTACATCCCCGGCAAGCCCGCACGCACTTCCTGTATAGATTCCCACCAACTCGTATTGCTCATTGGTAAGCGCACTTCCGCACAATCCGTTGCGTTGCCCATGCGGTATTGGCACTTGTGTCCGCAACGCAGGGCCTGCATTTTCCTGCAAGGTGCGGTCCGGCAAAAAGACTTCTTTTCCGCGGGCAAAACCTTGTGTTTGGAGCAGTTGCCCCACTTGGGGCCGTTGGCGGGCAAGCGTAAGCGGCGTGAATAATTTTTCATCTTCCGGCCGGAATTTAACAAGCACCATATCCAACATACTCGGAGCGGATATTTGCACAATTTGAGCCGGCACCGTACGCATCCCCTGCGGAGTGTATATATCTGCCACAAAATTTTGAGCCAAGGGCGTATTTAAATTTATTCCCACCGCATGCGCGGCAACTACTCCGTAAATTTCATCTTGCCCTTGATATGAAATTTTAAACACCGTTCCCGAAAATATACTGTTTTCTTCCTGTCGGTTGGCACGGGCCCGGAAGGTACTGCGCAGTAGCGGCCCGTGTCCGCCGTTTGCATCCAGTTGCGCTTGTTGGACTTTTGAAAAGACGGACATTTCCAACGAAAAATTACCCAATTTATCCGATGAATTACCTAATAATTCAGCCGTTGTAAACGAGTTTTTGCGGGTAAACAACCGGCCTAACCATTTACCTTTTTGGGCGTAACCCGTCAGCGGGCAGGTTACTAAAAGTAAGCCCGATAAAACCAACATACATACCCTATTGTTGCATTGTTTCATAGTCCCTTCCTACTCCACGATACGTTGCATTTGCAAATCGTATAATAATTTTCTGGCCGGCGTGTACAAGTGAAGCAAGTTCGGGTTTTCTGTTTTCCACGATACGTACGCCGTGGATAATTCTAAATACTGCGTCTGCGTATATTGCGCCAGCATCTCTGCCACTTCCCGATATGAAAACTTACCGTTAAACGTAATTTTTGCCAGATGTTCTTTTTGCGGTCCCAGCAAATCAATCGTATAAACATATTCATCCAAACGTAAATCTGTTATTTTTTTCCCATCAAGTTCCAACGGCCAAAAGACTTGTCCGTTATTTTGGGAACCTTCCACCAATTTAGGTAAAATGTACGCATGGGTAGCATAACCGATGTCTCCGTCAAAACCAAATTTACTGCCCGTATGGACACCCACCAGTTCGCCTTGCCCGTTTGTTACCGCCGATCCACACAAACCGATTCGCTGTATATTAGCCCCCAAAATAGGCGCACGGATTGAAAAAGGGGAAATTTCCGTTACTTGCTGCCCTGATAAAGTAAGCGGAGTTTGGTGATGAAATCCCGTTACGCGCAACGGATCTCCCGGTTGCAAAGAACGGCTGCTTAACGCCAGCGGTTGTAAGCGAACGGCATCTTTCGGTCTAAATTTAACTAACGCCACATCCCATGTAGCAGGCGCACTCAGTTGTACCACTTGGGCCGGAACAGTCGTCCACTGGCCGTCCAAAAAAACGTCTGCAAAAAACCAACGCCCGATGTTGGGGTTTTGCTCATCGGATACTAACGCATGGGCGGCAATCACGCCGTAGGTATCCGCTCCATATTTGAACAGCGTGCCGGAAAAAGACTTAATGGCCTCATCATCTTTTGGCGAACGGGCCCGAAAAGAACTCTGCCATACACTGCGTTGTGCTTGATTCATACCGCTCCAAATGATCTGACGCTCCACATAACGCTGCATCCCCGCCACAGAAATACCGCTACTCCACCCTTTACCGACGGTACCTTCCACCATTTTGAATGTTCCTTTTACCAAAGCACCCCCTTGCGCGCAGGCCACCGTCGCCGCGCCAAACAAGGCCGCGTAAATTCCTAAAATACAGAAAAGCCGTTTCATCGGTATCCCTCCAACAGCGATGGAAATTGTTGGTACAGCGGGCGCATATCTAACTCACTGACTTGCTGCGTTTGCAAGTCGTATCTGAGGCCGCGCACTTCGCGCTCAAATTCAGCATACTGTCCGTTTTCTCCGGCCCATTTGATTCGTCCGACCGTTAAGTCTATGTAGCGCGGCGATAAACGCGTCATTAAACTCTCTACGTGTTTAAAAGGAAATTTGGCTCTTACAGAACTATCCCACAACACGCGGCCCTGTTCGCTCACTAATTTGTAACGCTCTATATATTCGTCCACCCGCAAGTCGGTAATGTGCATACCGTTAATTTCAAAAGGAATAAAAACATCTTTGCCGCCCTCGTACGCTTCCACCAAGTTTTCCAAAAATTGTGCTTTTGTGGCGTAGCCGATATCTTCGCCGTTTCCTTGTCCGCCGATTTTGCTACCCGTGTGAATAGCAACTAATTCCCCTTGTTCGTTAAACAGCGGACTGCCGCACAACCCCCGGCGCAGCCAATCGGGCCCGGGCATAGTGGTACGCACGGAAAACGGCGTTGTTTGTAAAATTTGACGGTCCGGAATAAAAACAGTGTACCCGCTTGAAAACCCTTGCGAAAGCAGTTTTTGCCCCGGAGCGACCGGACGCTTGGCTATGCGGGCAGGTGTAAATAAACGTAAAGCGGAAGGGGCCAACTCCACCAATGCCAAGTCTATCGTGCCGAACGCCCCTAACTGTACCACCCGGGCGGGCACGGTTACCTCGTTACCTTGTGCATCAAAGGCCTGCAAGTCAAAATTCCGTTTTAAACTGCTTTGACTCATCATCTCCGCCATCAGGTTTACCGGCGGCGTGGAAAGGTCATGCGTAGTAATTACGCCGTACGCTTTTCCGGTACGCTCACTTTGAAATACTACCCCGGAAAATACATTATTAAAAAATGAGTCGGGCGGTTTAGCATAAAAAGAACTTTTTAAAGCCGCGCGCCATGTTTCGTCAAACGGACGGTTTTTTTCAATAGTCTGTGAAATTTGACGTTGGTTGACCGTTCCGAACTCTATTCCGCTCGGGCGAGCCCCTTGCAAGGCACCCCACGTGCCGGCCCGCGGTGCTCCATGCAAAGCACGCACCAACTTGCCCGGCAGATTCTGCGCGTTCGCCGGGAAAGTGTATAATAATAGGCCCATACCGCAAATTAACGCAAGTCCTTTTCTAATGTTCATAAGTTCCGTTATCCTTATCAACAGATACCACTTGTTTCGTAACGACATCGTATTTAAGATGACGCGCCGGCGTATAAAATTGAATTTGGTCCGGTTCTTCCCGATTCCACGATACCCGCGCTGTGTTTATTTCAACATACCGCAATTGAGGATCTTCAAGCTCCTCAGCTACCCTACTGTACGAAAACTTCCCGGAAAATTTATCTTCACTTAGCACGCGGCCTTCAGCGTCTAAAAATTTCATAGTATGCACATACTCATCTACTTGCAAATCTATCAAATGGTGTCCGTTTACTTCTATCGGAATATAGGCCTGTCCGTTGGTATGATAGGCATCCACTAATTTTCTAAGATGCTCGGCACGGGTAGCAAAACCGATTTCGTCCATTGGGTTTTCTTCATTGGTACTTCCCGTGTGGATGCCGTCTAATATATTACCGTGCCCTACCGGGCCGCCACACAGGCCTATCCGGTCAAAAGAATTGCTTGAAATAGATGTGCGAAAAGAAAGCGGGGTTACTTCACGCACTACCCGTCCGGGCACATACAACATATCGTCCGGACGAAAACCCGCCGATTGTAATTCCACCCCCACAGCCGGGTTATGTTTGGCTAATAACAGCGGTTTTAAATGCGCTTCATCTTTCGGCTGAAATTTAATCAGGGTAACGTCAAGTGTTTTCGGAGCTCCCAACTGTACAATTTTGGCAGGAATCATTTTCCATTCTCCGTCTATATACACATCTGCGAAAAATTTTTTATCAACAAATTTGGGAACACTCTTAAGCGCAGAAATTAACCGATGCGAAGCCACCGCGCCGTAAATTTCGGTTTTTCCGTTATAGTCAAGTTGGAAAATAGCTCCCGTAACTTCCAAACGTTTCTTGCTTTTAATCGGATACGCTTTAAACGTGTTAGCTAGTAATGATGTGTTAAACGCAGCGTCTGCCACGCGTACGACCTGCGACGTAGCCGGAATTTTCGTCACGGTGGTTAGTTCCCCACTCGGCATTTTCACAGACATATCCGTTGATTGCAACGGCACTTCCCACATTCCCGCTCTGTTCACCCAACCCTGTGACGCCGCAGAAACAGAACTGCCGGACGCACGCGCAGCGACAGCGGCCCGTTGCACGCCTGTAACCAACCGCTTGCCTCCTTGTGCCCAGACCTTTCCTGTCAAGCAAAAAACCAATATAAAACCGATTAAGACCCCTTTTCTCATACTATTATTATAAGACGCTATGCCTGCATTAAAAAGAGACGAAAGGCCCACTTCCCCCCGTCCAAAAGACCCAGACAATTCTGGGCCTTATTTTCATTTTGACAGATTTACAATCCAAAAGCTACAATATGAATAACCTGTGTATCCGTTGCAACCAATGAGGAGAAAACTATGGGGGATAAAAAAACAGCTACTGTGGCAGAACTGGCCGCTTTGGACAAAATGGTCGCGCGCGTACGGCGTGCCCAACGCAAATACGCTACTTATTCGCAAGAGCAAGTAGACAAAATTTTTCGTGCCGCCGCGATTGCCGCGGCCCAAAACCGCATTCCGCTGGCTAAAATGGCCGTGGAAGAAACCGGTATGGGTGTAATGGAAGATAAAGTAATTAAAAACCAATTTGCTTCCGAATATATTTACAACCAATACAAAGATACTAAAACGTGTGGCATTTTATCAGATGATGACGCTTTCGGTTACCGGCAAGTAGCCGAACCGATCGGCGTAATTGCCGGTGTGATTCCGACTACAAATCCCACCTCTACGGCTATTTTCAAAAGTCTGTTGGCACTCAAAACGCGCAACGGTATTATTTTTTCCCCCCACCCGCGCGCGGCCAAATGCACCATAGAGGCCGCCCGCATTGTATTGGAAGCGGCGGTGGAAGCGGGTGCTCCCAAGGATATTATCGGTTGGATAGAGCATCCGACCATGGTACTTTCTACGGCCTTAATGCAACATAAAGATATAAACATTATTTTGGCGACCGGCGGACCGGGCATGGTACACGCGGCGTACTCGTCCGGCAAACCGGCTATCGGCGTAGGCGCGGGAAACACGCCCGCCGTCATTGACGCAACGGCCGATATCAAAATGGCCGTCAGCTCTATTATTATGAGTAAAACTTTTGACAACGGTATGATTTGCGCCAGCGAGCAAGCCGTCGTGGTGGAAGACGCCGTTTATAAAAAAGTGAAAGACGAATTTATGCTGCGCGGATGTCATTTTGTAACGGGCAAGGACCGTCAAAAATTAGCCCGCACAATCGTGCAAGACAATCAACTCAACCCCGCTATCGTCGGGAAAAGTGCTACGCATATTGCGCAAATGGCGGGCATTAAAGTTCCGCCGCACACCAAAATTTTAATAGCCGAGGCCAGCGAAGTAAACGATAAAGAAGTTTTCGCCCGCGAAAAACTTTCCCCCGTCTTGGCTTTTTACCGGGCCGCCGATTTTGAACACGCCATGAACATCGCGCGTGATTTAATTTTGTACGGCGGTGCGGGTCATACGTCTGTGTTGTATACGGATGAAACCAACGAAGACCGTATTGAGGCGTTTTCGGACATGCCCACCGCCCGCACGCTAATCAATATTCCGTCTTCCCAAGGAGCGATCGGAGATGTGTATAACTTCAAGCTCGCCCCTTCTTTGACCTTAGGTTGCGGCTCGTGGGGCGGCAACTCGGTCAGTGAAAATATCGGAGTCAAACATCTTATGAATATCAAATCCGTGGCCGAACGCCGCGAAAATATGTATTGGTACAAAGTGCCGTCTAAAATTTATTTTAAACGCGGTGCTTTATCCCAAGCGATGGAAGAATTAAAAGATAAACAACGCGCGTATATCATCACCGATAAAACTATGGAACAACTGGGCCATGTGCGCCTGGTTGCCGACGTGTTAAAAAACTTAAATATTAAGTTCCGCGTATTTTCCGATGTGCTGCCCGACCCCGATATTTCCAACGTAACCAAGGCGTTAGAAATTGCCAAAACGTGGCAACCCGATTTGATTATTGCCCTAGGCGGCGGGTCTGCCATGGACGAAGCAAAAATGGTGTGGCTGATGTACGAAAACCCGGATACAAGCTTTGAAGATATTGCCATGCGCTTTATGGATATCCGCAAACGTATTTATGCCGCACCGCCGCTAGGTAAAAAAGCAACCATGGTGGCGATCCCCACCACGTCGGGAACGGGCTCGGAAGTAACACCGTTTACCGTTATTACTGACGAAAAAACCGGCACTAAATACGCCATTACCGATTATGCTTTAACGCCGGATATGGCAATTATTGATCCGGAATTTGTACTCGGTATGCCTAAAACCCTGACGGCTTATTCGGGCTTAGATGTGCTCACACATGCCATTGAAGCGTACACGTCTATTTTCTCAACCAACTTTACCGAAGGGCAAGCGTTAGAGGCCATGCGGCTTGTGTTTAAGTACTTGGAACGCTCGTATAATTTAGGCGCGAAAGACATTGCCGCACGTGAAAAAATGCACTACGCCGGAACGGTAGCCGGCATGGCATTTGCTAACGCATTTTTGGGGTTATGTCACTCCATGGCACATAAGTTAGGGGCCATGTATCACGTGCCGCACGGACTAGCCAACGCGATGCTCTTATCGTACGTAATTGAATTTAACGCTACGGACAAACCCACCAAACAGGGTTTATATCCGCAATACCGCTACCCGTTTGTGAAGGGCCGTTATGCTAAAATTATTGACTACTTATTGCCCGAGCACAAAATGGGTAACAACACCGATGCCAAAATTCAGAAGTTAATTGATATGGTGGAGGACTTAAAAAATAAACTCAATATTCCACACTCGCTTAAAGAATATGGTATTGCGGAAAAAGACTTTTTGGAAAACGTGGATAAACTTTCCGAATTGGCGTTTGACGACCAGTGCACGGGAGCCAACCCGCGCTATCCGTTAATTAGCGAAATCAAGGACTTGTTTATCAAGGCCTACTACGGCAAACCGATTAAACATAAAAAAGGAAAATAAGTTTAAGGCAACAGTGAAAACACACCCCGGGTTTATAATCCGGGGTGTTTGATTTAAGGCAAAGAAAACAAATGAGCATTAGATTGATATTCGCTTTTCCAAATTCCTTTAAATAATTTTTTACAATAATCACCTTTATTTAACGCAGAATAATTGGAGCCGTCAGCCCGCTCGTAACAATAAAGCGTATTTTTTTGCACCGTTGTATAATTGGCCGTATTTTGAAATATAATAAACCCGGCACCTTTGTATTTCCCGGATGAACGCAACATAAGTACCCCCTTTAGCCCATTTGTTGCAGTGTATAACGAAATACCCCATTGGGCGTTGGTACATGCGACCGAAGTTGGACATAAAAATTCACTCCGTTGTGCGTTTGTCAAATCAATATCCAACTCACTAATATCCGTAGCGTATGTTCCGTTGGCCATATAATATGCCTCAGCCGCTTGCGCGATAGAACGCACCAGCGTAATGGCTTGCGTAGCACGTGCTTTTTCCACCGCTTTTTGATATTGCGGCAGAGCCACCGCCGCCAAGATACCGATGATTAACACAACGACAAGTAATTCAATGAGCGTGAATCCATTATGTAGGTCAGGTTTTACCTGACAATGTTTCGGCAGAAACATCTTTCCTTGTTTGATGTCAGGCATAGCCTGACCTACAACGACAAAACAACTTTTCTTTTCCATAAAAAACCTCCTTTGGTAATTGTTATCATTACATAAAATGTAGCAAAAAAAAAACGATGTCAAGTTTTATTTTTTTCTCTCGCTATATCCCGCATAGAAACTCTGCGGGATGACGAGCGAGAGAAAAATATATACAGAAACCCCCCTTGCCGGGGTGCTCGCCGTAAGGGGCGAGGGAAACAAAAGCACCGTCAATGAAATTCCATATTGCAAAAACTTCGCGCCATACGCATACAGAGGTTTTAGGCCTCATGCCTGCCCCCGGCAAGGGGGAAAAAAGTTACAATATATCCATGAAACCCATTGTTATTTGCGGGCCGACGGCCTCGGGAAAGACGGAACTGGCGTTGGAACTCGCCCGGCAGACGGGCGGTGTGATTATCTCCGCTGATTCGCGGCAAGTATATAAACACCTCACTATCGGCACCGCCAAACCGCAAGGCACGTGGGAAAACGGTGTGTACCGCGTGGACGGCATAGCGTATTACTTAGTAGATTTTTTAGATGTTACGGATACGTTTAACGCCGGATCTTTTTGCAAGCGCGCGCGGGAAATTGCCGCCGCCAATAAAGATACTCCGCTCATTTTTGCAGGCGGAACGGGGATGTATTTGCACGCATATTTTGTGGGCATGGACGAACTCCCCCCTAGCACAACGGACTCGCGCGCCGCGGTAGAAAAAATTTTACAACAAGAAGGTAAAGAAGGGTTGCACGCACATTTGCAGGAAAAAGACCCTGTTAGCGCGACGCAAATTCCCGTCGGAAATGTGCAACGCACCATGCGCGCGTTGGAACTCTATTTACTTACGGGCCGTCCGGCCAGCACGTTAAAAAGCGGCCAATTTTTCAAATTGCCCGATGAAAAACAAGTTCATTTTGTCTATTTGGCTTGGGATAAAGACGCCCTCCGCCGCCGCATACAAACGCGCACGGAGCAAATGTTTAAGGGCATGTGCGAAGAAACGCGCGCGCTACTGACCGCGGGGTTTTCACCGGACGCACCCGCCTTGAAAAGTTTGGGATACCCGCAAGTGGTAGAATTTTTGCAAGGCAACCTTTCGCGCAACGCCGCCCTAGAACGCATTTGCACGCTCACGCGCCAATATGCCAAACGACAACGCACGTGGTTCAACCGTTACACAAATGCCACGCGTCTGACATTATCCCGCCCGGAAGATTTTAACCCCGTACAACTGGCCGCGCACATTTTAAACACACAAAAAAAATAACCCCCGGTTGCCTGTACGGCGAGTATCCGGGGGTATGTTTTTTTTCTTTTTATAATGAAAGTGAACTTTGATTGATGGCTTTAACAATATCCGCAAACGGTTTATCCGTCGGCTCCACAAACCCGTTTTCCGCCCCGATGACACGCAAATTCGGCACGTGATTGCGGATAAAATTAAGCGTTGCGCCGTTAAACCCGGTAAATAAGAAGTAATCGCGCGCGTCTTTTAAGGTCAGCACCGTTTTCCCCTCATCATTTTGGAAAGCCGCACTACCGTCACGCGAGTAAACTAACGACGATACGAGCCCGACTAAATCTCCCGCCGCCGTAAACACACCGCCGCCGGAATTGCCTTGCCGCACCCCAAACCCGGGCGAAATAAAGTGTTGCAATTCTTGCACAAAAAACACATCTTGCGAGGGAGAAATTAAATAAGACACTTCGCCGTTTGTAATACGCGGTACGACAACTTGCGGCAACAAACGCGACGTAGCCAAATTGGCCGCACTTACCAGCCGCGGACTAAATGCCGATAACTGGGCTTTTGTTTCCGGGCTGTGAAAAAGTTGCGTGTCAAATTGTTTTTTGGAAATTTCTTCCCAATGCTGGCCCTCTTCGTTCCATTTTTCGTAGGCGTAAGTGGTGTTTTGCGGGTCCAAACGGATCAGCGCTACGTCCAAACTGCTAATCCGGTTTTGCCCGAACGAAAACCCACCATACACAAAAACATTTTTGGAAGCCGTCGTATTTAACACACGCGCGCGCTGACGAAGTTCGGCTTCGGCCAGTGTTACTTCCACCGTGCAGGGTAATACACCCGATTGGCCTTGGCAAGCCGCATACACACAATGCGCCGCTGTAAGCAACCATTGGGCATGCACGCGCACGGCCTGACACGCATACACCGACGCACGGCCCGCGCTTACTTTATCCGTACGCCAAACGGAAATTTCTTTTTGGGCCAAAAAAGCATCCTCGCGCACCGGCGGTATTTCTTCTTCCTGTGCAAAACCCGGTACGCTTAGCAAGCCCAACAATAAACCTAACAGGACTCTCTTCATATAATAAGTGTATATAAAAAAGTTCAAAAAAACCACTATATTTTTTGGGGAAAGCTGTTGCCAAGGCAACAAATATAATATAATAAGTTATATGATGATTACGATAACCCTGCTCGTTTTGTTTAGTTATTTATTAGGTTCTATCCCCACCGGATATCTCATCGCCAAACACGTGATGAAAATTGATATCCGCCAGCACGGCTCGGGCAACCCGGGCGCGGCCAATGTATACCGCATCGTCGGCAAGTGGGCCGGCATCAGCACGTTTTTAATTGACGCTTGTAAGGGCTTTATCCCCGTGTGTTTAGCCCGCCACTACTGCCCGGAGTACTATTGGGTAGCTATCGCGTGCGGCGTGATTGCCATTTTGGGCCATATGTGGACGATTTATTTAAAATTCCGCGGCGGAAAAGGCGTGGCCACTTCCGCCGGAGTGTTTGCCGCCTTGCTCCCTATCCCTACGGCAATTGCGTTTGCGTCGTTTGTGATTTGTGTAGCGTTGTGGGGTCGTATTTCTATCGGATCAATTTGCGCGTGCATCGTACTGCCGCTGTGCAGTTATTTTATCGGCAATCACCCCATGTCTGTTAATTTAATGGTAACAGCTATCGGCGCGCTTGTTATTTACAAACACGTGCCGAATATCAAACGGCTACTCGCCCAAAAAGAACTTAAATTTGAAGACGGCGCGAAAAAGAGAAAATAACATGAATATCCGTAAAATCACCGTCTTTGGGGCGGGCATTTGGGGCAGTGTTATCGCCCAGCATTTAGCCAAAAAAGGGTATGCGGTTTCATTGTGGGAATATAACGAAACGCTACTCAATGCGCTTAAAACCATGGGCCGCCACCCCAATATCCCCAACTTTAAAATACACGACAACATCCGTCTAACTGGCAATGTGGCCGACGCGGTGGAAAATACCGATTTAATTATTTTTGTTATCTCGTCTAAAGCCATACGCTTGTTCTGCCGCGAACAATTAAAACCGCTTTTAAACGGCCGTGTTGTTCCGGTCGTCAGTGCCTCCAAAGGTATTGAAGATAAATCGTTCAAAACCATTTGCGAAATTATTGAAGAAGAATTGCCACAACTTAAAGACAGCGTACTCGCGTTCTCGGGCCCGAGCTTTGCGTTGGAAGTAGCCCAAAACGTACCGACCAAAATTATGCTTGCCGGAGCGAACGAAAAACTCGTGCAAGAAGTAGCGCAAGTGATGAGCGGCGACCCGATTATCGTCGTCCCTGCCCAAGACCGCCGCGGCGTGGAATATGGCGGCGGCATTAAAAATGTGCTGGCTATCGGGTGCGGTGTTATTGACGGTATTGGCGACGGAGCCAACGCTAAAGCCGCGCTTATCACGCAGGCGCTTCAAGAAATGAACGACATTTTAGTCAGCCAAGGCGGCGAGGCCGGCACCGTATATAGTTTAGCCGGATTTGGCGATGCGATTTTGACGGGTATGTCCGCTATTTCGCGCAACCGCCGCTTGGGCGAAAAATTAGGTGCGGGCATGACACTTGACCAAGCCAAACAAGCCGTCGGCACGATTGCCGAGGGTGTAAACTCCGTCCAAAGCGTGTACGATATCGCCCGTAAAAATCATTTAAACACTCCGATTATTGACGCCATTTGGCAAATTGTCTGCCAAGGCAAAAAACCGCATGTGCTGTTGCACGCAATGGGTTTTGTCAACCGGGGAAACAAATAATATAGACCCGTAGGGTATTGCCCGACGGGCCGTTTTATCCCTAAAAAAGGAAAACAGTATGAATAAAGACGATGTGATTCGGCACTTAACCCGAAAAGTAATTGATAAAAAACTCGCCAAAACAGCGGTGGACGGCGTATTTGAAATTATTAAACACGGTTTAAAACGCGACGGCAAAGTAGTCATCAGCAACTTTGGGTCGTTTCAGTTAAAAACTGCACGCCCCGTTACGCGCCACAACCCCAAAACGCGCGAAAAAGTACAAGTTCCCGCGAAACAAAAAGTACGGTTTAAACCGTCTGAAAATATCTTAAAGAAGTAGCCCCTCGCCGGGGCGGGCAGAAGGCCTAAAACCTAGCAAGTTATATACGCGCTCTTTTGTTCACCGGGACTTCGTGTTCCACTCTTTTATTCTCCCCCCGCCAAACAGGCGGGGGTTTTTACAAACTAATACTCAAAAGCGGTTGTGTTAGTCCCCCAACTAAAACCTGTCTTTTTTCCTGTTTCGCTCATACATATTTGATAATTTAAATCATTGGGGTTTGCGCTGTGCGCCACACACTGTGATTTTTTGACATAATAAATTGTATTACGCTCAAACGCAAGAACATATCTTAAAAAATCATGTCCATTTTTTTGCAGAGTACATTGGATATCATATCTATTATCATTGGGCAAAATATCCAACCCGCACCATCCCCAAGAAAAATGAGCGACATAACCATTGTTAGTATAACTGGCGGAAGGCAGTTCAACATCCAAATCTTCTAATGATTTACTATATTCTCCGTTTGCCATATAATAAACCTCTTGAGCCGCAACAATATTTTTTGCAACAACTTTGGCCTGCACATAACGCGCTTTCCACACCGCCTTTTGATATTGCGGCAACGCCACCGCCGCTAAAATACCAATGATGAGAACAACAACTAATAATTCTATTAACGTAAACGCTTTTGCATTTAAAATCCCCGACAAACCACTTTGTTTTTTCATACGTGTCACTCCTTGTGAAAATAGACTTATATAAAAAATGTAGCAAAAAAAAAAACGATGTCAACCCCCCCTTGCCGGGGGCAGGCATTTTGGGAGTCAACTTCCACTTAATTAGAGCCACACTCTTTTTGCATTGTCGCTTTGCAGTGCAACAAATTCCTTTTCCGCTTTTCTGACACCAGAAAAGCGAAAAGGGGGTTACAGAATAACACGAAGTCCCCCCTTGCAAAAGATAACATCAAAAGCAAACGGCGGTCTAAGACCGCTCTGCCCGGCCCGGCGAGGGTCTTGACAAATCAAAAAAAAAAACGATAATAAAGAGTCAGCAAAAACAACAAAGGAGATTTTATGAAAAGCAAACAAGCATTCACGTTAATAGAACTCTTAGTCGTCGTTCTTATCATCGGCATACTCGCGGCGGTGGCCTTGCCGCAATATCAAAAAGCAGTAATTAAAAGCAGGTATGCCGCTTTGAAAAATATGACAAAAACAATCGCTGATGCAGAAGAAGCATATTATTTAGCCAATAATACTTACTCCACCGACTTTGACGAACTGGCCATAGATATAGGCGGAACTCCCCACCCGACTTCAACAACCTACAAATCTTTTCCTTGGGGCTACTGTCGTCTAGACACTAGCTATTGCCAATGTGTAAACTCTAAAATAACGATGTGGTATCGCATTCATTTGGGGTCTCAAGTTAAAGTTTGCGGAACTCATGCTGATCTCACTTTACAAAATCAAATTTGCAAACAAGAAACCGGCGCTACAAATTCTTTCGGCAGCGCCCCGGAAAAAATGTACTCGTATTAATTTTGGACTCAATGTGGAAAATTGTATCGGCGTAAAGCAACGAAACCTAAAACTAACGTTTTAGGTTTCGTGCGTTAATCGTAATATAACAAAGCTGTTATATTATTTAGACAAGTGTTTGGATAAGTACTTGCTCATGTCAAACATGCTGATCTGTTTTTTGCCTTCAAAAATCGGCGCCAATTTCGCATCGGAATTGATCATGCGTTTGTTGGTTTTATCTTGAAGACCGTTCTTTTTGATGTAGTCCCACATCTTTTTGACGACTTCGGTGCGCGGAAGAGCCGCACTGCCTACTACCGCCGCCAACTCAGCGCTGGGGGTTAAAGGTGCCATAAATTTTGCATTTGCTTTTGCCATAGTTAAATCTCCTATTAGTTTAATTTTTCTTTATTCTAGTATATATGGGGGCCTGTTGTACATAGGCCCCCTTTTTAAAAACAACCTACGCCGCTATTTCACTTTCGGGGCGGCGGCTAACACTTCTTTGGTGCAACCGTCTTCGTACTTTTTGAAGTTCTCAATAAACGACTTGGCTAACGCTTCATATTTAGCCATATAGTCTTTTTTATCGGCCCACAAGTTAATGGGGTTCAAAATTTCCGAAGGTACGCCTTCGCACGAGGTCGGAATTTGGAAACCGAAAACCGGGTCCGTACTGAAATCTACTTTCGCCAGTTTCCCTTCCAACGCGGCATTTAACAAAGCACGCGTATATTTAATGCTGATACGCTTGCCCACGCCGTACGGCCCGCCGATCCAGCCCGTGTTGACGAGCCAGCAATCTACGTTATGCTCTTTGATTTTCTTTTTCAAGAGTTCTGCGTACACGGACGGGTGAAGAGCCATAAACGGCCCGCCGAAACACGTAGAGAACGTGCTGGTCGGTTCTTTGACACCTTTTTCCGTACCGGCCACTTTGGCGGTGTAACCGCTGATAAAGTGGTAAAGTGCCTGATCCGGGCTAAGTTTAGAAATGGGCGGCATCACGCCAAACGCATCACACGTTAAGAAAATGATGTTTTTGGGGTGGGTAGCGCGTTTGCTTTCCACGGCGTTATCAATAAAATTAAGCGGATAACACGCGCGGGTATTTTCGGTTAAGGTATCGTCGTCCAAATTAAGTTTGCCCGTTTGCGGATCAAACACGACGTTTTCCAACACCGTACCAAAGCGATGCGTGGTGGAATAAATTTGCGGCTCGGCTTCTTGGCTCAGGTGAATTACTTTAGCGTAGCAGCCGCCTTCAAAGTTAAACACGCCCTCGTCGTCCCAACCGTGTTCATCGTCGCCGATGAGGCCGCGGGTAATATCAGCCGATAAGGTGGTTTTACCCGTGCCGGAAAGGCCGAAGAAAATGGCACTATCGTTTTTGCTGCCAACGTTGGCCGAGCAGTGCATCGTCATGATGCCCTTTTGCGGCAAGAGGAAGTTCATAATCGTAAATAACGCTTTTTTATTTTCTCCGCCGTACTCACTACCGATGACGAGGACCAACTTTTTAGCAAAGTTGATTAAGATAGCCGTTTCGGACACGGTACCGTCGGTGGCCGGATCCACATGCATTTTAGGCAAGCAGATAAGCGTGAACTCCGGCACGAACGATTTGAGTTCTTCCTGTTTGGGCTCAATGAACATATTTTTGACAAACAGGTTCGTCCACGCGCACTCGGTAATAGCACGTACTTTCAAACGCGAGGCCTCGCTGGACCCCACATACGCATCACGCACAAAGAGGTCTTTGTCGGCGACGTATTTTTGTACCTTGGCAAAAATCTTGTCAAAATATTCGGCTTTGATTCCTTTATTGCTTTTGCAATAAAAGAGTTTGCCTTCAATTTCCGGGGTTTCCACGAAATAGCGGTCGTTGGGGCTGCGTCCCGTGTGTTTACCGGTGCTTACGCACAAAGGCCCGCCGTAAACGACGTTCCCCTCTTCGCGTGCTAACGCTTCTTCGTACAAGGCCGGAGTAGAATAGTTCCAGTACACATTTTTCGTGGTGCTGATATTCGCATGCTCCAAGCCGAAGTCGGGCTTAAAAAAGTCCGGTGTTGCTTTGATTGTTTTCATCTTTAATCTCTCTTTAGAATTTTATCCCCTGCTTTTAATTCGTTGGGTTGTGTTTTGTCTAACGCCCAGCGAATGCGGCGTACGCCTTCAATAATGGAGGCCTTGTCCGCACAGAAGCTAATACGTAAATAACCGTCCGCACCAAAGGCCACGCCGGGCACTACGGCTACTAACGCCTTTTTGAGCAAAAATTCAGCCAACTCGGCCGAAGATTTGTTGTAATAGCTAAAGTCTACAAACGAGTAGAAAGTAGCCATCGGCTTTTGGACTTTGACGTTCGGGATTTTATTTACTTCTTCCAAAAGGGTATTGCGGTTGTCTTCCAACACGCGGCACATATCGGCGATGCAACCTTGGTCGCCGTTTAACGCGGCGCACGCGGCAGTTTCAGATAAATCGCTGTTGCACGACGTGCTTTGCGCTTGCATACGGCCCATAGCGGCAATTAAATCTTTGCGTTTCGCTACGGCCCAGCCGATACGTAAACCCGTTAAACCATACAATTTAGACACGCCGTTGATGATAACCATATTGTTACCTTCTTTGGCATATTTGCACGGATTAGGGGTTTTATTACCGTCAAAAACGAGTTGGTGGTAAATATCGTCCATAACGAGGAAAATGTCGTTCTTCTCGGCAAATTCCACCATCGTTTTGATAAATTCTTCGCTATAAATTTGACCCGAAGGGTTGCACGGGCTGTTAAGCAAAATGGCTTTTGTTTTGGGCGTTACCGCGTCCAAAATTTGTTGGGCGGTTACTTGCAAACCTTGCGTCGGGCGCACGCACACGGGCGTACCGCCGGCCATTTTAATCATTTCCGGATAGCTTACCCAATAGGGCGCGGCAAAAATAACTTCGTCACCTTCGGTTACTGCGGCAAGTAAAAAGTTAAATAACGCTTGTTTGGCCCCCGCACTGATAAGCACTTGCGTGGGCTCCACGGTCCAACCGTACATTTTTTGCGTATATCCGATAACGGCTTTTTTCATCGCCGGCGTACCGGAAGACGGGGAATATTTAATTTTGCGCGTATGGGCTTGCGCAATAATCGCATCCACCGCGGCTTGCGGGGCCGGATAGGTCGGCTCGCCGCCGCCTAAGTGAATCACGGGCTCGCCGGCGGCTTTTAGCGCACGCGCGGCGGCGTTAATTTTTAAGGTTGGGGAATCCCCAATCAAAGTTGCTAGTTTACTTAATGTTGTAGCCATAATTCTCCTCTATATCTATTGTATCATTTAATTACCGCAAATTACTTGAGTTGCATGAGTTTATCTGCTAGCGGATTGATATTTTCTTGGCGTACAGTTTCAATCTGCCCGTCATCAACGGCTTTGGCTACTGCCGGGTTTAACGGCAAGCGCACCGCTACGGGCAAACCAAATTCTTTAGCGGCTTTTTCTACTTTGGACGGACCGAAAATTTCCAATTCTTTGCCGCAGTCGGGGCATGTTAAGTAGCTCATATTTTCTACCAGACCCAAAATCGGCACGTTCATTTTCTGCGCCATCTTGACGGCTTTACCAACGATAAGCTGGACCAACTCTTGCGGCGAAGATACCATAATAATACCGTCTATGGGTAATGATTGGAAAACGGTGAGCGTCACGTCCCCCGTGCCGGGCGGCATATCTATAAATAGGTAGTCAATATCTTTCCAAATCACGTCCGTCCAAAATTGCTGTACCGTGCCCGTGATAAGCGCGCCGCGCCAGATAACCGGGTCGGTTTCGTTTTCCAACAAAAGGTTTAAGGACATAATTTGTACGCCGTTTGCGCTAGCCACAGGATAGATACCGTCTTGGTCGCCTTGGGCGCGTTCGTGCAAGCCAAACATTTTAGGGATAGACGGGCCTGTGATATCCCCGTCCAAAATACCGCACGAAAAACCGCGGCGCGTCATTTCGCAAGCAAGCAACCCGGTAACGAACGATTTTCCCACGCCGCCTTTGCCGCTGACAACGCCGATCACGTGTTTAATGCGGCTGAGTAAATGTGGTTTGAATTTAGGTATCTCATTAGAACGACTGGAACAATTTGCGCTGCAGTTGGCGCAATCGTGTGAACAATTTTCTGCCATGATTTTCCCCCTCAGAAGTATATATAGGTATTATAGCAAATAGGGAATTAGCCAATGGGGCTTGACAAATCAAAAAAAAAAACGATAATAAAGGGACACAAAAAACAAAAAGGAGCAACAACATGAAAAACAAACAAGCATTTACGCTCATAGAACTCTTGGTCGTTGTACTCATCATCGGTATTTTGGCGGCGGTCGCGTTGCCGCAATATCAGAAAGCGGTAGAAAAAAGTAAAGCCACCCAAGCACTTACTTTGTTAAAATCGGTCGGACAGGCGACGGCAACTTATTATATGGCTAACGGAGAAGCTCCCAAAAGTTTTGATGAGTTGGATGTAGATATACCTGCGGGGTGGACCGGTACGGAAAAAGCGGTAAATTATGATATGATTCATGATACACGTTCTAACGGGGAATGGTCTTTGCAATTGTATGTCAGTTCCGAAACCGGAAGAGGCGTATTGATGATAGGAAGACTGACTGGAAAATACAAAGGGGCCGGGTTTTGGATCAACAATGTAAACGCGGATAACGCTTTGCAGTTATTTTGCACGGAACGACGCAGACTGGGAGTAGTGTTTGAGCAAAACGAGGGCGATTATTGCGTAAAACTATTCGGAGCCACCCGTGTGGCAGGGCAAGAGGACGCCACGGTGCAACCGTATACGATGAATTGGTAGCGGGCTACAAAACCAAGACGAAAATTTGGTATAATAAACACAGATATTTGGGCCAGCCACTCGGCGCAAATATAATTGGAGAGGTGTGTGAGTGGTTGAAACAGCAGGTCTCGAAAACCTGTAAACCGCAAGGTTTCGAGGGTTCAAATCCCTCCCTCTCCGTTGAATTTTAAGGGCTCCCACTACGGGGGCCCTTAAAATTTAACGGAGGGAGCCACGCAAACTGCTTTGCGTGGCGTAGGGATTTGAAAGGCGCAGCGATGTACGAGTTTTGCCGCTAGGCAAAGGCGAGTACCGCGAGCCCGGCCTGCAGGAAAATTCCGTTAGGAATTTTACCGGAAGGCAAATCCCTCCCTAAAGTTACGTAGGGCAAATCCAACTGCTTGGTATCGCGTCGGGATTTTGGGTTGGCAAGGTGTTCTGTTTGCTCTATTGCGTTTAGCCGTTTTTGCGTAGAACGGCTAGGCAAAAAAGTGAAGTCTATGTAATCATAGACAAGCTTTTTTAACAACGCCGGATAGCAAAAACGGCTAAACCCTGCGGGCCGCGTCCTTTTTGGTTATCACTTCTTTTTTTGCGCGCACCTAGTTCACTAGGCACGCGCAAAACAAACTACGCGCTACCCTAAAAAGTTCAGCGGCGCAAAGGCAAAAAGAGCACCTTGCCAACCCTAGCCGGAGCGATGTTTTTGTTTGCGCCTGAAAGTGCGCAAGGCAAAAACCGCGAGGGCGGGCCCGGACGCAAATTGCGTCAGCAATTTGACGTAGGGCAAATCCCTCCCTAAAACTACGTAGGGCAAATCCAACTGCTTGGTATCGCGTCGGGATTTGAATTATTCTTGTATCAATTTGCAGAGCCGTTGTCCGCGAGCACCGACACCGTTACATGCTATTTCTCCGGGATGACTACTGTGAAAATCGCCATACATATAAATGGAGACGACCCGTTTTTCTTGAGCACATGTCGTATAATTAGCCGCTGTTACAGCTTCCGTCATTGTCGGGCAATATGTCACTTCCGTTAAACCGGTTACCGCACCTAAATACTGATTATTGATATATAATTTCTCTTTACAATTAAACAACATATTTCCTCCGGAAAGTGCGGTAGCACAAACGTGGGTTATGTCTACATCTAAATCCTCAAATTTTCTGGCATATTCACCATTGGCTAAATAATAAATTTCCTGTGCATTTTTAATACTCTTGAGTAGTGTTATATACGGTGCGATACGGGCTTTATCCACCGCCGTTTGGTACTGCGGCAACGCCACCGCCGCTAATATGCCGATGATGAGAACAACGACAAGTAGTTCAATAAGCGTAAAACCGCAATGTCGTTTATGTAGGTCAGGTGAAACCTGACATACAACAAAGGCACATTCCTTATTTGACGTCAGGGTGGCCCCTGACCTACAACAACTTTTTAATACACTTTTCTTTTCCATAAAAAACTCCTCTGTTTGATTTATGTATAACCAAATTAAATCAAAAAAAAAAACAATGTCAAGCTTTATTTTCAGCACAATCAAAAAACATATATTATCCCGGCAAGTGTGCTATAATTTTTCTATGAAAAAATTTTATTCCCTGTTACTGGCTGTATTTTTCCTTTCCGCGTTAGGGCTTGTGTCCGGCGCGCAAACGTACAACAACCCCACAAACGACCCGGAAAAAATTTATATGTTTGATTCGGACATTACCGTCAATACAGACGGCACTATTACCGTGGTGGAAAACATTACACTAAACGTAAAACACCAGCAAATCCGCCGCGGCATTTACCGCGATATCCCGTTTTCACTTTCCGAATCGGTTACGCCTTTATCTTTAAAACTAGACGGCAAACCGCACCCGTTCTTTACCGAATTTAAAGGTAACGTCCAACGCGTTAATTTTGGGGATGACAATTATATTGAGCGCGGACAACATACCTATACATTTACATATACTTTTACGGGCGCGATTGATTTTTATAAAGATTACGACGAAATTTATTGGAACGTAACCGGCAACGGGTGGAGCTTTCCCATAGATAAAGCCCACGTTCATATTTCGTTCCCGCCGCAAGTACACGTGCAAAATAGCGGTATTTCGCTTTACACCGGGTTTGAGGGCAGTAAGCAAAACTTTACCGTACAAACCGCCCCCCTTACCTATGAAACCACCCGCCCGTTATCTGCGCGCGAAGGGATGACGGTGGCTATCCCGTTTGATAAAGGCGTGATACAAAAACCGTCGCCTTTCCAATCATTACGGTTATTTATTTCCCCGGTGTCTGTTTTTTCGCTCCTGTTGCTCGCCGGGCTGTTTGTCTATTTTGTGATTACGTGGACGGCGGTAGGGATAGACCCGGCCTATTTATCCGTTGTCCAATATGAGCCGCCGCAAGGCATTTCCCCCGCGTTTATGCACTATTTGTGTGAGCAATCGTTAGACACAACCGCTATGGCCTGTGCACTACTGAGTTTAGCCATGAAAGGGAATATAGAAATTCAGGAAAACAAATCTTTTTTTGCGATAGACAAAGCAACTATCCTCTTAAAAGACCGCGATACCAAAAACTTGTCTGCGGAAGAAACACTTTTAATCAACCGCTTATTTCCGGGCAGCTGCGATAAATTTGCATTGGGGCCTACCACAGCGCGCAAATGGGAACCGATCCGCAAAGAAATGGATAAACTGTTCAAACAAAATGCCAAAGAATATGTGATCGGCAACACATCTTATATCGGTAAAGCTGTCTTTTTGGTAGCACTACTGGGTATCGTGCCGTTTTTATGCATCGGGAAAATAGCCCTACCGCTTTTGTTTATCAATTTACACTTTGCGGTGTTCTTTAGTTTAGGGTGTATTATTCATTCCCGGTTTATGATTAAAATTTTCCTCGGGCTGTTAATCACGGGATTTTACTCTATGTTCTGGGGCACGTTTTGTTTGCAAGCAGGACACCCCGCCGCCCTTGTTTGCTGTATGGCCTATTTACTGGGGATGTGGGGGCTGTCTTTTTACGTACCGCTTATTCGCAACGTAACCGAACAAGGTAAACATTTGTTTGCCCACATTTACGGGTTTAAGAAATATATGAAAACCGCCGAAATCAACCGCATTTTGGCATCTTCTCCGTTAGAGCCCGAAAAAATATTCTGCGCATTTTTACCGTTTGCTTTTGCTTTTGGGTTGGAAAATAAATGGATGAGCAAATTTGAAACGGTGCTTTCCCAGGCCACGCTAGATAAATGCACGGCTACCGCGGGCGGGATGCGGTTTATCTCAAGCGGGTTATCCAGCTGCGTAAGAAGTGGCGGTGGCGGCGGAAGCCACGGCGGTGGACACTCCGGCGGCGGCCACGGGGGAGGCGGTGGCGGCGGAAGATAACGCCCGAACGCTCATTTTGCTAAAATAGTGTTATGGATAAACTTAACACTATTTTTTTTGGTACGCCCGAAATTGCCGTTCCGTTTTTGGAACGCACGCACGAACTTACCAACCTTAAACTCGTTGTCACGCAAGCCGATAAACCGCGCGGGCGCGGCATGGAAATTTCCGCTTGCCCCGTCAAAAAACGCGCACAAGAATTAGGACTTCCCGTCTTATCACCCGAAAAATTAAAAGATAGTTTTGACGAAATTTCGCCAATTAAATTTGATGTAGGAATTGTAGTAGCGTACGGAAAAATTTTCCGCCCGAATTTTATAGCACTACCCAAACTGGGACTTATCAACGTGCATTTTTCGCTCTTGCCGCACTTGCGCGGAGCGGCCCCGGTACAACAGGCGTTAATTCAAGGATATTCGCAAACGGGTGTTTCCACCTTTTGGATTAACGAAGGCATGGACGACGGGCCGTTATTTTTACAAAAAAAATTAGACATTGACCCGCAAGATAACGCCAAAACTTTATTTGAAAAATTAACCGTACTGGGGCTGGATGCTTTGCAAGAAACTATTTTGCAGTTAGAACAAAATAACATCGTGCGCGCGCCGCAACAGGGTACTCCCACGCTCGCGCCGATGTTGCAAAAAGAGGACGCGTTTTTGCGCCCGGCCGATTTAACGGCACAAGAACTACACAACCGCGTGCGCGGGCTTGCGTGCGGCCCTAAGCCCAAAATTCCTTTTTTACATAAGGGCCAAACCGAGTGGTTGCAACTGATCAAAACCGACTTTGCCGCGCAAGACAGCGCGCAAGCGCCCGGAACGGTGCTTGCGGTTGAGAGAAACCGCGGAATTTTAGTAAAATGTAAGGAAGGAGCGTTGTGGCTTAGTGAAGTACAACCCGCCGGCAAAAAACCGATGCCGGGTGAATCCTTTGCCAACGGACGTGCCGTACAAACGGGCAGCACCGTTTTTATAGAAAAATAATATGCCGAAAAAAGAACAAGATTTTGACGATTTTTTGAACAGTAAACCGAAAAAATCACGTCGGCTTACCAAATGGGTAATTGCCGGCGTTATCGTAGCATTTTTTGCTGCGCTGATTTTTGTAGCGTCCGATTGGGTCGTCGGTGCACTTGTGCACACGCGCAAAGAAGTAACCGTGCCGGACTTAAATAAAAAACCGGTATCCGAAGCATTGGGTTTACTGGCCGCGCAAAATTTAGCACTCAAGCAAGCGGGTATAGAATTTGCCCAAAACGTGCCCCCCGGTTCGGTACTGCGTCAAATTCCGTCGGCCGGCTCTACCGTGCGCGAAGGGCGCGTAATCCGCGCGTGGATCAGCCAAGGCAACGAAATGGTATTTGTGCCCGCACTCATCGGTAACGATTTACGCAGCGCGCAATTGGCCGTACGTCAGGCAGGGCTCGTTGTGGGCAAAGTGGAAAATGCCTATTCGCTTACGTATGAAAAAGGGCTTATCGTCGCGCAAAACCCCAAGGCAGACAGCATGGTACAAAAAGGCGATAAAGTTTCTCTCGTCATTTCAGACGGGCAACCGCCGTCCAGTGTCGTGTTGGTACCCAATTTCAAAGGGAAAAACCTATCAGATGCAACGCTCTGGGCCAGCGCGCAAAACGTCAATTTGATTATCAAAGAAGACGACAAATCCATGTTTAGAAACGGCACGATTGCCCACCAACGTCCCGGCGCGGATAATCAAATTGCGCCCGGTACAAACTTGGAAGTTACCGTCAGCCGCCGCCCGATTACAGACGACGAAAAAGTCTATCACTTGCACTACGAAATGCCGCAAGGCAAAA
Source organism: Candidatus Avelusimicrobium caledoniensis (assembly GCF_902756455.1). NCBI lineage: Bacteria > Pseudomonadati > Elusimicrobiota > Elusimicrobia > Elusimicrobiales > Elusimicrobiaceae > Candidatus Avelusimicrobium > Candidatus Avelusimicrobium caledoniensis. The sequence goes on from NZ_CACVRB010000008.1 coordinate 34,094, forward strand.
ACGCCAGTCACGTGCGTGTCGTATTGGAAGACGAAACAGGCGAGAACGAAATTTTAAACGAATCTAAACAACCCGGCTCTAAAATTGACTTGGAAATTCCCTACGCAGGCACCGCCACATTACGCATCTTTACCGACGGCGTACTGGTACGGGAACGGGAGATTTTATAAAAATGACTTCCAAAATCCCCCCCGCAAATGGTAAAATATCTATTGCGCCCTCTATCCTGTCTGCCGACTTGTGGCAACTGGGTGAAGAAGTTGCGCGCGTAGAAAAAGCCGGGGCGGATTGGTTGCATGTGGATATTATGGACGGCCATTTCGTACCGAATTTAAGTTTCGGCCCGGCCGTAGTTCGTTCTTTGAAGGGAAAAACAACGCTACCGTTGGACGTTCATCTGATGGTAGAACATCCGGAAAATTTCTTGGAGCCGTTTGCTAAAGCGGGGGCCGATTTGCTGACCGTGCACGTAGAAGCCAACACAGATGCGTGTGAAATGCTCAAGCAAATTCACGAGCTGGGTATTAAAGCCGGGGTATCTATCAAACCCGATACCGATACCGCCGCTTTACAACCTTTGCTTGCGTACACCGATTTGATTTTGGTTATGAGCGTATACCCGGGTTTTGGCGGGCAAGCTTTTTTGCCCGGCGCGCCCGAGCGCATCAAACAAGTGCGTAAACTCATTAACGAAAGCCAAAAGAATATTTGGCTGGAAGTAGACGGCGGCATTAACGCCCAAACCGCACGTGAAGTAATTGCGGCGGGCGCAGACGCATTAGTAGCCGGAAATGCAATTTTTAGTGCAAAGGACCCTGTTCAAGCCCTTTCTCAAATCAGACAGGCGTTCTAGTACATTTAACATTACACTTTTACACCAGTAAAAGTAATAAGGAGAGTCATACAATGGCAGTAGTAATTAGATTACAACGGGTCGGCAAGAAAGCCCAACCTCAATACAGAGTCGTCGCGATTGAAAAATCTTCCGCGGTCGGCAAAGAAGCCAAAGAAGTGTTGGGGCAATATCATCCGTGCAACCCGAACGCCGCCGAACAAGTAAAACTCAATATGCCCCGTGTGGAATATTGGATGAAAGTCGGTGCGAAACCGTCGGAAACGGTCGCGAACTTGATTAAAAAAGCCAGCGCCAAATAAACTCGGGGGCATGTTATGAAAGAACTTGCCACGTTGTTACTTAAATCACTTTCTTCCGCACCCGATGAGGTAGTTGTGGAAGAAAAGATAGAAGACGACAGAGTTTTCTTATCCACGAAAGTGGGCTCGGCTGATAAAGGTAAAATCATTGGCAAAGACGGTTGCATTATTAAAGCCGTCCGCACGGTACTCAGTGCCGCGGGAGCCAAACAAGATAAAAAAGTTACCCTAAAGTTGGAAGACTAATGAAAATAGACGTTATCACCGCTTTTGAAGAAATGGTAGACCAAACGCTCTCCCACAGCATTGTGGGGCGGGCACGCAAAGCGGGGATAATCAAAGTGGGGACGTTAAGTCCGCGTCAGTTTACGACGGACAAACACCAAACCATTGACGATCGCCCTTACGGCGGCGGGCCCGGGATGTTGATGAAAGCCGAGCCGCTATATCAGGCCATTAAGAAGTTACGTAAAAAAACTTCTTTCGTAATTTTAACCAGCCCGCGCGGGCAAACCTTTGACCAAAATCTGGCCAAAAAGTTAGCCAAAAAGCGCCACCTGATTTTTGTGTGCGGGCATTACGAAGGAATAGATGCGCGGATTTATCCGCAGGTGGACTTAGAAGTATCTTTGGGCAATTTCATTTTGACGGGCGGAGAACTTGCCGCTTGCACGATGATAGACGCCATTACGCGGCTCCAAAAAGGTACTTTTAAAAAGCAGGACGTAACAACGAAAGAATCGTTTGAAGACGGGCTGTTGGAAGCCCCCCAATATACCCGGCCGGAAGTTTGGCGGGGCAAGCGGGTACCGGCGGTGTTACTTAACGGTAACCACAAAGAAATAGAAGCGTGGAAACACGAACAAGCTTTACAATTAACAAAAAAAATGCGGCCTGATTTGCTTAGTACCGCCTCTCAAAAGCAAACAAAAACCGCGAAGAAAAAAACAATTCGGAGGAAGTAGTATTTATGAACATTAGTGATATTAAACACAATCTCAAAACCAATGTACCGTCTTTCAAAGCCGGCGACACGGTGCGCGTAAAAGTAAAAGTAGTAGAAGGCGACACCGAACGCTTGCAAGCGTTTGACGGCGTAGTGATTGCCCGCAAAGGCAGCGGCATTGGCGAAACGTTTACCGTACGCAAAATCTCGTTTGGTGTAGGCGTGGAACGCATTTTCCCGGTGCACTCTCCCCGGGTGGACAGCATTGAGGTACTCAAAGTCGGCAAAGTACGCCGCGCAAAACTCAATTACTTGACCAAGCTGTCCGGCAAAGCGGCCCGCTTGCAAGAACTTAAAAAACCCACCGCAGAAACCGCTGAAGAAGCTCCGGTGCAAGAGGCGAAATAATTATCTAAGGATAATTAACAACTCCGAATATAATCCCCGGGTAAACGCGTTACCCGGGGATTTTGTTGCACGGAAAAATTAGTAATGCACCGGCATGGTGTAGCGCCAACTTCCCGGCTTATATTCTACCCCGTTTTCTCCACCCATTGCTTCACAAAGGTGGCGATGCGCCGCATCACCATAGCAATAAGTAATCTTCCACTTTAGCCCAATGCTCCACCCAGCATAAGACATTTTACGTGATTGACAACCTACATAGCCTAACCCTTCGTCTACCGAACATCTAACATTTGCCCCTACTTTATAGTTGCTATATTGTTCATCATATTCTGCGGGATATTCTATGTCTAGTTCATCTAAATTACGTGTATACGTGTCATTAGCCAGAAAGTAGGTATCTTCGGCCCGTTTCAGCGTACGGGCGATTTGTAGTATTTCACTGAACCGCGCTTTATCCACCGCTTTTTGATATTGCGGCAGAGCCACCGCCGCGAGTATACCGATGATGAGTACAACAACTAAAAGCTCAATGAGCGTAAATGCTTGTTTGTTTTTCATACAACCTCCTTTGTATCATTAAATAAAATGTAGCAAAAAAAAAAACGATGTCAAGCCCCTTGCCGGGGGCAGGCATTTTGGGAGCTCTCTTTCACTTACTTGTAGCCACACTGTTTTTGCATTGTCGCTTTGTTATGTACCGATGAGAAAATAGGATGTTTGTAGGTCGGATGTAAATCCGACGTTTTCAACAAAGTAATATATTGTCGGACTTACGTCCGACCTACAAGAGCTGG